>JAICPV010000363.1 GCA_025929655.1 Pyrinomonadaceae bacterium | reverse complement strand
CAAACTCCAGTGCGTCGGAAAATTTTGGTTTGTATCTAGTAGTGAAAGCCCTGACGTATTCCGTCTCATTCTTCAGCTCGGTAAAAACTGTTAAATCGATGTCCTGTGTCAGCCGGGGCTGTCCCCATGCCTGTACGGTGATGCCGCCAATGAAGAAGAATTTCCAATCGTTTTTTTCAATGAACGCTTGGATGGAAGAAGCCTCCCTAAAAAGGTCGATCATCTTTCGACTCCGAAAAGTCGTCTTTGAATCTTAGTTAGAGGATACGTCTTCCGCCTGATCGGGTTTTTAATTGCGGCTTTGAATGCAAGATCAAGGGCAGTTATCGCGACAGAGGTATTCGATCGTCTTATTTCTTCTATTCGGAGAGCTTCGAGTCGAACATTGGCGCGGGCGAAACCGTCCGCTATCGCTTTTAATGACTGAATATCACTATTCACACTTCTATTTTACCAAATACCGGTCATTCAAAATACTTAAATGATGCCGCACGTGGCCGGCCATTATGTAGACGAGGCCGCGGACCGAGATGACCAAACCGCTTGCGGTTCCCATGCGTCGTGTTCCGTCGTCGGAAAGGTTTTTGATCAAAAGCACGTTGGATCTGCGCTGAAGCTCAAATTCCTCCAGCAGTTCCGCAAAGCATCGATTGTTCGCGTTCGAGTTCTCTATATAGCCGTCCTGTTCAAAACCCTCGGTCGGAGTTTCATCGCCGCGCGATATGCGCAAAACTCGATAGCCGAAAATTCTCTCGCCATCGATCAGATGGCTGAGTACCTCTTTGAGCGTCCATTTGCCTTCCTCGTATGCGAATGTCCCTCGGTCTTCAGGTACATTCGCAAAAAGATCCTTCAGCTCCGCGGGCTGCTTTTCCAGTGCTGCGATAATGTCCTCGTCCGTAACCAGCGAAACGTATCGCTCGTAATATGCATCATATTCAGAAGATTCCGGCCTGTTCATATTGCGGTATATTACCAAAGCGACCACAATAATCTTTCAACCGTCAGCCGGGCTATTATTATTTTTCGAGGAGAATTCAGACCAGATGAAAAGAGCATTTTTTGGAGTCGGGGCCGTGATGATCGCAGCGATCGTCCTATGGGGCAGCAGCGTCAACGCGGTGAACCGGCAGTTCGAAGAAAGATTCGTCGTAAATGGTACGACCTTTAAAGACGGCGAATCGGGGACCTACAATTTTGACAAAGCGCACAGCGTGATCGCCTTTAAGGTAAAGCATAACGGCCTGATCGAGATACCGGGCTTCTTCCGCGATTTCACGGGAGCGATCAACTACGACGCGAAGGACGTTGCGAAATCCTCGGTTGCGTTCACAGCGAAAGCGACGAGCATTGACACCGGCGTCGGCGGCCACGACAACCATCTTCGCTCGCCGGATTTTTTCGAGGTCGAAAAATTTCCGGAAGTTACTTTCAAAAGCACGAGCGTGGCAAAGCAAGGAAATGGCTGGGTGGTGACCGGCGATTTCACGATGAAAGGCATTACGAAATCGATCTCCTTCCCGTTTAGCATCGCGGGTTTCCTTCCTGCAACTCAGCGAACAGGTCCCAGAATGGGCGTAACTGCCGCAACGTCGTTCAATCGACGTGATTACGGTGTCAACTACGGCGGGAACATTCCCGGAACGAGTACGCCGGTGATCGCCGACAACGTCGACGTGATCCTGCAGATCGAAGCAGTCCAGCCGAAGGCTCCCGCACCTGCGGCTTCCCCTGCGCAGTAAAGTGCAGAAGCCCGCACGAAGTAAGGGCGAAACATCCGGCGAAGAAAAACGAAGCTGGTTCACAAATTGACCCCGTTTCTATACGTCCTGATTACGCCCTTACCTCGTGCGGGCTTCTGCAATTACATCTTCGCGGTTTCGGCGAACGAAATATCGTAGATCGCGTACTGCTGCCAATCCTTGTAGTCGAAGTGCCACCATTCGTTTTCGTTGACGATGAAGCCTTCGGCTTCCATCAGTTTTCTCAGTAGATCGCGGTTGCGGCGTTCTTCTTCGGTGCCGCCGGTATATTTCGGCGAGGCTCGTTCCGAGAACTCGTCGTATCCTGACGGCATCGGAACTTCTTTCCCCGTTTTCAGATCGAAGATAGAGAGATCGACCGCGCAGCCGCGATTGTGCTTCGATCCTTTTGCCGGGTCGGCGACGAACGTCCTGTATTCCGGAGCGACGGAATCCCAAAACAGCTTGGTGATCGTCCACGGCCGGTAGCCGTCATAAATGACCAGCCCGAGACCCTGTTTTTTCAGTTTCTTGTGCACGCGAATCAACGACTTCGCAGCTGGTTTCTGTAAAAACGCACGCGCCTCAGGATAAACCTTGCGGCCCATGAAGTTGTTCGCTGTAGCGTAACGGATGTCGAGCTTTATTGTTTTGTCGAGCTTGATCAGTTCTATCAAGTGGGCCTCGCGTTTTCCTTCCTCTTTCGGCGGTCCCGTTTGGGCGGCCGTCGAAAAAGAAAGTGAAAGAAAGAGTGTGAAGAACCCCCAAAATGCGCGTAAATTCCCGGATCTCATGGTCCTATAATTAAGCGAATACGGGCCGCGGGCACAAACTACGGCCGCTCGGGCAGTTTCTCGGTTGCTATCGGTACGTTGTCTTCCTCGACGACAATCACCTCAGTACCGTACTTTTGATAATCCCTGAATCGGATCACATTCCGCGTTTCGAAGATCGCTTTGCGCTCGCGGTGCGTCAGCCGCACGTCGGAGACAAGCGGAAGCAGATATTTCTCGCCGCTGATCGTCGTCCAGTCATAATCGATAAGCCGCTTCGCCGAACGAACGGGAAACGAATCCGGGATATCGGTCGCCTCGCTGTCAATGCGAAGGACGCGATGATTTTCGGCGTCGATCCAAAGGCGGCCGCGCATTCCGGCGATCGTGGAAACCGTCGTACCGGCCGAGGACGTGATGTTTTGCCTTGCCTTGTCTTTATCGACACCGAAATCGAACATCAGTGCTTTATGTCCACGGATCACGTCAGTGTCGATGTACTGAAAACGCGTATCGCTTTCCGGCCGAAAAACCGTCGCCAGCACGGAAACAAATTCGCCCGTCGAGCTCGTCCCACCGGCTTCCGCGTAATTTCGCTTCGCCTCGGGGTTCGGCTGGATCGTACCGTTCAGTGAGAGGACTTTATATTCTTCTTCACCCGAAGAGCGATAACTGACTGCGACAACCAGCCGATCCAGGTTGCGGTAGTTGCCCGTGCCCGCGTATGCTGCAGATCTTTGTATCTGCTGCTTCACGACGAAATCGGGCATTTCCCCGACCGCCTCGAGCGTTTTCTTTCTCGCTTGTTCGATGAAGGCCGCGGCCTCGCTTTCCGAAATCGGT
>JAICPV010000481.1 GCA_025929655.1 Pyrinomonadaceae bacterium | reverse complement strand
TGCGGAAACGCCGCGGACGCGCACAGAAGGAGGAAGATAAGCAGGGAAAAAAGACGCATGTTTAAACCCTGCACCAATTATAATTAATCATCGGTACGGAGGAAAACAATTTGCTTTGCATTTCACTGTTATCGGAGAGAAGCGTTCAGTTCATTAAGCGCACTGGAGCCGGGACACAGAACGTCTTTTTCCAGCGAATTCAGCGGGCGGCCGGTGGTTGCGAGCATGTCATGCAGATCCGCGGAATCGCGATTGATGTAAAGAAGCCCGGTCAGGATCTCGCCGCGGCGTTTCGCCTCTCGAACGGCATTTGTCGCGGAAAGGCGATCGGTCGGGTTCCAGTCTTTCGCAAGCTTGTTGAGATGGATAATGGATCCATCGTGCATCGTCAGCTCCTTTATGGAGCCTGCCTCGTAGTCGGCCGTGATCTCGCGCATTAAGGGAACAAAATCGATTGTCGAGGTCGCGGCAACGTGCTCCCGGACATAATCGTACGATTTCGTCGAGCCGGTATTGTTGTTAAATGTAACGCAGGGCGAGATGACGTTCAGCATTGCAAAACCGTTGTGACGCATCGCGGCCATCAGCAATGGGATCAACTGCTCTTTATCACCTGAAAAGCTTTGTGCGACGAATGTCGCACCAAGCTCGATCGCCAAACTGGCCAGGTCGATCGCGGCGAAAAGGTTCTCGTGGCCGGTCTTGTTGACGGAACCGGCGTCGGCCGTGGCTGAATCCTGGCCCTTCGTCAATCCATAGCAGCCGTTATTCATCACGAGATAGACCATGTTCAGGTTCCGCCTCACGACATGAACGAACTGCCCCATTCCGATCGACGCGGTATCGCCGTCGCCTGAAACGCCGAAATAGATCAGGTCGCGGTTCGCAAGATTGGCTCCCGTTGCGACGCTCGGCATTCTGCCGTGCACCGAATTGAACCCGTGCGAGTTCGACAAAAAATACGCCGGCGATTTCGACGAGCAACCTATCCCCGAGAGCTTCGCAACCTTATGCGGCTCGATATTCATCTGCCAGCACGCCTCTACGATCGCCGCGTTGATCGAATCATGCCCGCACCCCGCACACAGCGTCGAGAGCGAACCCTCATAATAATCGACCGTGTACCCAAGGTCGTTCTTCGGCAATGCCGGATGTCGGAATGTTGATCTGACGTAGGTCATTATAAGTCGTTATCTTTTCAATCCGAGATCGGGATGACGTTTATCATGTTTCACCGTCAAGATTCTGATCGTCTCATTTTCAACTATCTGAAATAGGACGTGGTGCGGGAATCGATCCAAGTTCGCTCGTCGTATACCGGAACGTATCTCTACAAACGATTTAGGTCGTGCGGCGATCCGGTCGATCGATTTTTCAAGCTCCAAAGTGAAACGGTCGGCTAGTTGCGGACCATCAACTTTCTCATAGTATTCAACGATCTCTAAAACGTCGAAGCGAGCTGCAACGTCGAAAACTACTCGTCCCACTTGCGACGATCCTCAAAGAACTTGAAAAATTGCTCGTGCGAAATTACTCGACTTGGGTCTCGATCCATTTCTATGCTTCGTCGGAGAGCTTCATCGATCTCTTCATCATCCGTGAAGTCCGGCGGCAGCGATGCAATAAGGCGATCTGCGAGTCTCGCCCGATCCTGATCGGGAAGACTCAGAGCCTGTTCTTCAATATCTGCACTGATGGACATGTCTTTAGTTTATCTCATTTTGTCCAAGGTTTGCGGCTTGATATTCAACGGCTGCTGAGCTTTCCTTTAATGCTCTATATATCATCCGCTGCAATCAATCTCCGCTGATGGTCGCTATTGTTTCCATGTCTGTGATCCAGCGTTCTCAAAACTCTCACGACTATGGTCTAACGTATCCGGCTTCTCTGCCGATAGATTATGCGCCGGCGGGTTTCCATGTGATCTGAAATTCTATCTCTTCGGAATCCGTGGTTCGTTCGTGCTCAACGCTTAATTTCGCGCCTTTTGGAACACGGATGCGTTCTCCGGCTATCTGGATAACGAATTGCTCTCCTGCTTCGAGACCGTCTGCAAGACGCCTTATTTTGCCAATAAAGGCTCGTTTTGGATAGGTCTTAGTTATGTCGCGTTTTCGAGTCATAGCTACACGCCGGAAAGGTGACCGTTTTCCTTTAGACTAAGCGTTGCCTAGTCCCGCATACCTCCCTTGATCTGTCTGTAAATATTATCGGCCGTGATCGGCATGCCGTCGTAGTTGAGAATGGAGATCAGCTTGGCCGGGTCCGTGCCGAGCTCGATCATCATCAAGCTGCGGAATTGGGCATCCCGGTTTTGTTCGATGACGAAGATGCTTTTGTGTGTTTCGACGAAATCACGAAACGACTTACCGAAGGGGAACGCGCGAGGGCGCATTGCGTCGAGACGAACGCCCTCGTCGGCCAGGAACTCCAGGGCCTCCT
>JAICPV010000478.1 GCA_025929655.1 Pyrinomonadaceae bacterium | reverse complement strand
GGATGATTCGCAGACGATCCAGCGGGTGGTGAACCTTACCTTCGCGGACGAAGGTTTCGACGTGGTCGCCGTGGGCGACGGCGACGCCGCGATCCGTGAGATCGCAGCTTCCCGCCCGGACATCGTCCTGGCGGACGTGCATATGCCCGGACCGAGTGGATACGAGATATGCTCATTACTGCGAGGTATCGACGAAACGGCCGGGACGCCGGTGATCCTGCTGGTAGGATCGTTCGAAAAATTCGATCCCGAGGAAGCCGAACGCGCCGGCGCCGACGCTTTCGTTACAAAGCCTTTTCAGTCGATCAGGCAGCTTGTCGACCAGGTCAAGGACCTTTTATCGAGAAACGTGACTGAAGAGAGGGCTCCTGCCGCAGTTTTACCCGAAGAAGCGGAAAAGCCGCCGCCTGAAAAAGATACCCGGGACATCGATTCGCTTTACCAGCAGAGTTTCGGCGAAACGGTGCGAATGCCGGAAATCGAGGGTGATCCCGCGTCGGGGGCGTTCGAGGCCGACAAACTGGATGACGAGATAATCGAAACGGTCTACGTCAGTGGGCAAGAGGAAGATCATATCGACAGCGCGGTACCCACATCGGAATTTGACGGCGAGATCGTTGAGCCTGTTGACGAGGGTACTTTGGAACCCGCAGCGGCTTCGAGTGAAACGGAGGAAGTCGATTCGTTCGCGTACGAAGAAACTTTGCAAATGGACGCTCCGCCGCGATTCGTCCACAGCGATCAGGCGGCCACCGCGGAGCACTCGGCACCGACGGAAGAGCTTCGCCGCGATCCATTCGCGACTACCACCGACGCGTTCGATCTGGACGACGTCGATCTTCTCGATCTGACGTTGTCGAATGCGAAGGAGGAGGAATATACATTCACAACGCCGTCCGATGCGGTCGCCCAAGGCAGCAACAAACAGGTCGTCACTCTTTCGCCGGAGCTTCTGGACGTGATCGTCCAGAAGGTGGTCGAAAAGCTTTCGGAGAAGTACTAGCAGGCGAGTATGGAATGCGACGCGGCCGGTTCTCAGATGAAAACCGGCCGTATTTGTTTTAGAATTACCGTTTTACCCGTATGGAGATACCGAAGGCCTACGACCCGAAAGTGGCCGAAGAGAGCCATTACCAGCGTTGGGAATCGAGCGGTTTTTTTCGCCCTGAGATCAACCAAGATCCAAGCGCCGAGCCGTTTTCGATCGTCATCCCGCCACCGAATGTTACGGGAAACCTGCATATGGGGCATGCCCTGCAGCACACTCTGATGGATGTGCTGACGCGATGGAAAAGGATGCAGGGCTATCGAACACTCTTCCTCGTCGGCGTCGATCACGCAGGTATTTCCACACAATTGATGGTAACGCGCCAGCTTAAGAAAGAAGAACACACGACACCGCAGGATATCGGCCGCGAGGCTTTCACCGAACGCGTCTGGAAGTGGAAAAACAAATACGGCGGAGAGATCACACGTCAGATCCGCAAGGAAGGATTGTCCGTCGACTGGTCGCGCGAGCGTTTCACGATGGAAGAGAGCTTGTCGCGCGCCGTGCGCGAAGTTTTCGTAAGCTTGTATGAAGAAGGTTGGATTTATCGCGGAACCCGCATCGTCAACTGGTGCCCGAAGGACAAGACAGTGCTTTCTGATCTCGAGGTCAAAGAAGAGAAAGCGAAGGATGGAAAGCTTTACTATCTGAAGTATCCGGTCAAGGCGGAACCGCTTTCGTCAGCGGGCGGCCAGTTCGTCACTGTAGCTACAACACGTCCCGAGACCATGCTCGGTGACACCGCCGTCGCGGTTAATCCAGAAGACGAACGATACAAAAATCTGATCGGAAAAACGATCGATCTGCCTCTGACAGGTCGCAAGATATCAATCATCGCCGACGCTTACGTCGATGCCGAGTTTGGTACAGGTGCCGTTAAGATCACCCCCGCGCACGATCCCAATGACTGGGAGATCGGCGAGCGGCACGGCCTTGAAAAGCTTGTCGTGATGAACGATGACGCAACGATGAACGAGTCGGCGGGCGAAGCTTTCGAGGGCCTCGATCGCTTCGAAGCACGCGCGAAAGTTGTCGAGGAATTCGACAAGCTCGGGCTGTTGGAAAAGATCGAGGACTACGACGGCTCGCTGCCGCATTGCGAGCGCTGCGGAACAATTATCGAGCCGCTGCTTTCGGAGCAATGGTTCCTCAAAATGGACGAGATGCGGGATATGGCGCTGAAGCAGATGCGCGAAGACGGCTATCCGCGTTTCTACCCCGAAGTTCCGCACAAAAAGGTTTACACCAATTGGCTGGAAAATCTACGTGATTGGACCATCTCGCGGCAGCTTTGGTGGGGCCATCAGATCCCTGCGTGGTATGACCGCGAAGGAAATGTTTACGTGGCCCGGAGCAACGAAGACGCATTCGAACAGGCCGGCACTCGAGAGCTTCGTCAGGACGAAGACGTCCTCGACACCTGGTT
>JAICPV010000148.1 GCA_025929655.1 Pyrinomonadaceae bacterium | reverse complement strand
GCCGGGAGATCCGAATGGAACGGGCACCGCTTCGATCCGGCTGAACCACGGCCAGGGCCAGGTTTGTTTCGACATAACCGTTTCGAACATCGGGGCGCCGACGCTTGCACATATTCATCGCGGCGCTACAGGACAGTCAGGCCCGCCCGTCGTGACGCTAACGGAAAACGGAACATTGAAAGGCTGTGTTGAGAACATAAGCGAGGAACTGATAAAGGAGATCAGGCAGAATCCGGAAGCGTTCTATGTGAACGTTCATAACGCGGAGTTTCCCGATGGCGCGGTTCGCGGCCAGCTCGGCAAGGGCGGGAGTTCAACGAAAAACAATTAATAAATCCAGAGTCATGGTACTGAAATGAAAACGGGCGGAATGTTGATTCGCCGCCCGTTTTTTGATTTTTGATCAAGAGAAAATTCGCGCGCGCCCGGATTGGTAGTTGAGCATACACATCCGAAAAGGAACCAGTATTACATTTCTATTCTGTCCATATTTGAAGATAACTGACACTCTCTGCCTCCCGTCCGGAGAGGAACGAGATTCGAACCTGTCCCTTAATTAACGTTAAGAGATTCCCAGGTTCGCGAATCCTTAAAGAATACTGGAGGTCAGAAATGAAGACTTTTGCGAGGACACTGATGAGTTGCGTCAGTGCCTTTTTTCTTGCGCTTTTTTTAGCAAGCGTGTCCCATGGCCAGCCGATGATGCTGGATAACAATCTCGGCGTCAGGCAGGTGGTCGGCGATCTGGTCACCCCGTCGGCGATGGCCTTCATCGGGAATAACGACTTTCTAATTCTGGAGAAGAATACCGGACGAGTTCGACGCGTCACCTATGGTGCGGCAGGGCCGACGGTTCTCGACCTTGCCGTCAACAATGCGTCCGAACGCGGGCTTCTCGGCATCGCGCTGCATCCAAATTTTCCTGAAGACCCGGGCGTGTATCTGTTTTGGTCATGCAAGTCGGACCTTCCGCAGGATCTGGATCCGTTCACACCGGAAGAACAAAATTGCAATGATCTGACGATGCTTGGCGCGGACTCGGACGATATTTTGCAGGTGCCGATGTTGGGTAACCGCGTCGATCGATTCGAATGGAACGGCGCGACGCTTACATACGATCATAATCTCGCCCGCCTGCTTTCGTTTCAAAATGACGGTGCGCCGGATCCGCCTAACCAGGGCGACGAAGACCAGCCGCCGCGCGGCAATCATGACGGCGGCGTATTGGCATTCGGGCAGGATGGCAAGCTTTACGTGATGTTCGGCGACGCCGGACGGCGCGGCCAGCTTCAGAACCTCCCATCCGGGCCGACATTAACAGGGCTCGGTCCGACGGTTCCCGATGACCAGTTTGGCGGACCTACTCCCGACAATGAACATTTCACAGGTGTCATTCTTCGCCTCAATGACGACGGCACCACTCCAACCGACAATCCTTTCTTTAATTTCGGTATGGGTGTCGGCGGCGAAGCGGGCGCGAATATCCAGAAAATATTTGCCTACGGTGTTCGAAACAGCTTCGGTATGGCGTTCGACCCGTTCAGCGGAAACCTTTGGGACCAGGAAAACGGCGAAGATGCTTTCGACGAGTTGAACCTGGTGACGAGCGGGATGAATTCCGGATGGATACAGATCATCGGGCCAGCCTCGCGCGTGCCCGAATTCAAGTTGATCGAGACCACCTCGCTGCACCATGAGGATTTCCCGAATCTCCAGCAGTTCAGATGGGGACCCGAGCGAATCGCCGATACTCCAGCTGAAGCTTTGTCCCGGCTGTTCGTGCTGCCCGGTTCGCAATACAGCGACCCGGAATTCTCATGGAAATTCGTACTTGCTCCGGCGGCGATCGGTTTTCATCGTGGCAGGGCATTAGGCCCGCAATTTAACGGCGATATGTTCGTAGGGTTTTCCACGACCGACACCCTCGGCGGCCCGCTGTTTCGTTTTAATCTGACGGGCGATCGAATGCAGATCGCGGTTGAGAGCCCCGGCCTCCAGGATCGCGTTGCAGACAACTTGACGTTTCACGACATTACCGAAAGCGAAGAGTTCGTGATCGGTGCCGATTTCGGCGTCGTGACCGATATCAAGAACGGGCCAAATGGACGGCTTTATGTCGTCTCATTGGATCAGGGAGCAGTCTTCGAGATATTTACCACGAAAGAACGCAGTGGCCGAAGACTGTCGACGACGATGACCGGTGCGCAGGAGGTGCCCGGCCCCGGTGACCCTGACGGCTCTGGCACCGCGACAATATGGCTTAATCAGGGGCTCAACAAAGTTTGCTTCGCGATCAGCGTCTCGAATATTTCGACCGCCACAGCGGCGCATATACACGTAGGCGCCGTCGGCGTGGCCGGGCCTCCGGTCGTTCATCTCGATCCGCCTGATGCTTCCGGAACATCAAGCGGCTGCGTCGAGGCCGACCCGGCCTTGATAAAGCGTATAAGGGCGAATCCGACGAATTACTATGTAAATATTCATAATGCGGATTTTCCGGACGGAGCGATACGCGGGCAGCTAAGCGCGAAATAACGCGAATATAGAAACGGCCGGTGGAACCAGTCGGTTCGCTCCGGCCGTTGCCGACGACCCAAAAAATAGCGCTTAATTAATGTATTCATGAATACAGAGCGCACTTTTAAGCCGGTACGATATTAACAGCGTACCCCTTGTACCCTTTCAATTGTCCTTTCAGATGGATTTGCCGGGCGAGCCGAATAAGCCGCCCGGTTTTTAGTTGAGCCGTGCCTGCTTTTGCAGCCATTTTTCAGCTTCGTCCCTGGCAGAAAAATATCTGAAACGTCCGCCTCGCCGTTTGCCAAGCGCGATGAATTTCTTCAACTTTTGCTCGATATCGTGATGCGGGTTCACGAATGCGATCGCAACGTCTTCGCTGGCCCTGACGACGTCCTCGACCGTTTTTTCGAATTCTTCGTCCTCGATGATCGCCGGGATATCACGCTCCAGAAGTATCTGCTTGCAGCGTGACTGGGCGCACTTGAGCAAAACCTCGGCAAGATAGTCGAGTTTTAGCGCACGGTTGATGCTCGGCGCAGCGATCCTCGCATAAAGGAACTCCGGGCGCGTCTCGAACGACAATTCATAAGGCCTGCGCGCAGACCCGTTGGGAGGTTTTGGCATGGCGTTAACAAACTACAGAAAAATTGAAGTGTTGGCTTCAAATTCAATATAGCACCAAACCGCGTAAAGTCAATTGAAATAAGGGCGAACGGTGACAAGGTAGGCGCACAACCGAATCGTCTAAGTATCTAAGATACGTTTTACTTTTTCGGCGATCTGATCCCGCACGCGCCTGAAATCTTCCGCAGACATATCTTTTGGATCCGGTATCCCCCAATCTTCGCGGCGTGCAGCGCGGATGAACGGGCATTCGTCGCCGCACCCCATTGTCGCGACGAAATCCCATTTAACATCCGGCAATTCATCCAGCGATTTCGATTTGTGAGTGCTCAGGTCGTAACCGATCTCCCGCATCGATTCGATCGCTTTTGGATTAACGATTCCGGACGGCCGCGAGCCCGCACTGTAGGCTTCGACATCATCGCCTCCGTAGATCCTGGCGAACGCTTCGGCCAATTGGCTGCGACAGGAATTTTCGACACAAACAAAAAGAAATCGTTTCATTCTCCTATTCCTCGTGCGGCATTAGTACCTTTTGCGGTTCAAGCGGTATTAGCCATCGGAATAAAAACGTCGCAGCGATCCCGCCTGCGAATTGGGCAACGATGAAAGCCGGAGCGTCGGCCGGCCGGATCCCTGCAAATGTATCGCTTAGCGAACGTGCGATCGTTACGGCCGGATTGGCGAACGAAGTTGACGAAGTGAACCAATATGCGGCCGAAATATACGCGGCCACTGCGAACGGAACCACGATCGGCCTTTGCGATCGAGTAACTCCCCATATCACGGCCATCAAGCCGAAGGTCGCGACAAATTCGCCCAGCCATTGCGAGGATCCGGTCCTCACCTTTGTAGATGTAAAAAATAACGGCAGATCGAACATCGCGTTCGCAACGATCACGCCCGTTACAGCACCCGCGATCTGAGCAGCAAGATATAGCGACGCTTCCCGGATCGAGATTCCGCCCTGGAATGCGTCGCATATAGAAACGACAGGATTGAAATGAGCACCCGAGATCGGGCCGAAAGTTAGGATAAGAGCAACAAGGGACGAACCGGTCGCGATCGTGTTTGCCAGGAGCGCTATGCCGTTGTTGCCGGCTGAAAGGCGCTCGGCCATGATTCCCGAACCGACCACGGCGGCGAGCAGCATGGCCGTACCTAAAAACTCGGAAACCAGCTTGCGCGATATATTTGCTTTCATTTCGCCGCGCTCGATGTGCAGCAGGCAAAACGCGAGCAGCCTGCAACGCCGCAAACCGCCTTGCAATTGATCGCAGCGATCCGTGGATGTAGTAGTGCCAAATGCAAGATCCCCACGAGCCCACTCCCGATCATCACCTGCAAGGCGATCATCTCCGCCATGGATCCGTACTCGCCCTGAACGATAGGGGCCCAAAGGTCCCAGGCCGCCGCCGGCTTCGACGCGAACATGAGAGCGAACGACGCTACTTTCAGGATCGTCGCCGCGACATGGATCGAGTATTCGCCCGTCGACAGGCCGCCCAATGAGGCGCGGCTGTCTCCCTCTATGAAAACGTCGAGCATTTCTGTCGACAGCGCAGCGATCACAAAAAATGCCGCCGCCCAGAGCGCCCACCCGCCGGAATTCTGAAAATAAAGAAAATACGCCAGCGGCACCATCAGAAACGCGAAGGCCATGTGCAGCTTATGCTCATACAACGATTCGGGCCGCGTATGGAGCTTGTACTTCCAGATGTGGAAATAGAAAAGATCGACCGCGCCCACGATCATGAACAGATTTAGAAAAACGAAACCGGCGATAACCAGATGATCCATCATAAGTTCCTCCTCAAAAGCTCGTTAACACGCCGGTGCTCCGGGGCAACAGGCCGTCTTGAAAACGTAATCGTTTTTGTTCTTGTCAAATCTGATCACAAGCTCTTCCCATTCGCGGCCCATGATCTCGTCGAATGATTCGCTTTCGGACCTGTCGCACTTGGTTGGAATGGAACAGGTCCGGCGTCTGTCGTTAGCGCTTCCAATAATTGACGTCGAGATGTTATCCATTTTCCGCCTCCCGATCACGCACAGCAGGCCGATCCCGACTCGAGTTCGATATTGAATTTCTTTGCCTGGGTTTCGCAGCACGCGCCTTTGCCTTCGGCCGGTGCCGCCGACTCGCACGCGCAAAGCGCGTCTTCTGCCGCAGTCTTGATCTCGCCTGCTGGAATGCAGCAGCCGGCAGTCCGCTCGGAAGCATTCGCCAGGTTATCTTCCAGAACCACGAACACTTCCCATTCGTTGCCGTCCGGATCCTTGACCCAGGCTTTGTCCTGCAGCGCATAGCAGCAATCCGTCTGCATCTCGTCGCGGGCAAGCAGGCCGCGCTCTTCCCAGCTCGCTTTCACGGCCCGGACGTCCTCACTCGATGCGACCTGGATGCCAAGATGCGAGAGGGCACCCCGCTCGCCGAACGGCATCTGGTTCAAAGTGAAATTGAGTGCAGGTTCTGCGACGTCGAATTTCGCGTAGCCGGTGCGGACCTTGCTCGGCTCGATGCCGAACATCCGTTTGTAGAATTCGATACTCGTTTCGACATTGCGGACATTGATCGCCAGATGGGGCTTTAAGATATTAATTGCCGTGGTCATATATTTGTCTCCTTTTTCATCTCACAATTACGGATATCCATAATTGATAGTGAGAGCATATGCCTGTTTAATAATTATGTCAAGACATAAATGTTCTGTGATACAATTTTTTTATGAACAGGGAAAAATCTTTCGACGCAGAACTCTTTTTCTCAGCATTGGCCGATAAAACGCGGCTGAGGTTATTGAACCTGATGCGCGACGGGGAAGTCTGCGTTTGCTTCTTTGCGGGGGCACTCGGTACAAATAATCCCAAGATCTCGCGGCATCTGGCCTATCTGAAGAGAGCCGGCCTGGTGACTGGCCGTCGGGACGGGAAATGGATGCATTACAGCATTGCCCGGCCGGAGCACCCGGACGCAGGGGTCGTTTTCGATGCGACGTTGAAGATGCTGAAAAACGACAGATCGATGGTACAGGATATGAAGAAATTTGC
>JAICPV010000120.1 GCA_025929655.1 Pyrinomonadaceae bacterium | reverse complement strand
TGTAAAGGAACGACTGATGCGAAAAAGGCCCTACGATCGGTCAATCTGAACTGCCTGAATTAAAACTTGTTGACACCATCCGGCGAAAAACGGTTCAATTTAAATAGGAGACCCCGCCTCTTAATCCCGCCTCACGAGGTCATGTCCTATGAGCTCGATAAAATGTAAAAACTGCGGCTTAACCAATTTTCAATACGACGATGCCTGTCGCCGCTGCGGCGAACTGTTTCTAAAGAAGAGCAAGGTTCGCCGTCCGCGCAGGTTCTCGTTCGGATCGCTGCTGATCGTCGCGTTCGCGGGCGGCTTTGCTTATTACGCTTATTACGGCCTGCAAAAATCCGCCGACGACGTCTACGCCGGCGAGATGATGCGAATCGAACAACAAAAGCAGGACAGGACGGTGGGCCTGTCGCGCAGCGAGATCGAAAAACAACGGACCGGCACCTTCGCGACCGCGATCAAGAACAGCAACGGACTCGCGGCACATGACGAGCGCATGGCAGAAACCCAAAAAGCGATGCAGGCCGCTACGAACGCTCAACAAGGCAAGCAGTAAAACGGTTCCTGTGCTAATCTGTGGCTTCTTCTTGTGGCCAAGCAGGTTCTTCCAGGTTCGACCATCGGCGTATTCGGCAGCGGACAGCTCGGGCGTATGTTCGCCATCGAAGCGCGCAAACTCGGTTACCGTGTCCACACGTTTTCACCCGACAGCGACACGCCGACCGGTCAGGTCGCGGACATCGAAACCAGCTCGCGGTACGACGATCTGGATGCTGTAAGAAATTTCGCTGCGTCTGTTGATGTCATCACGTTCGAATTCGAAAACGTGCCGTCGGCGACCGTCGAAGCTGCAGCTGAATTCACCGCCGTATTTCCGAGCGGCGAAATTCTCCACACAACGCAAAACCGCCTTCGCGAAAAAACGTTTCTTTCGACGAACGGTTTCCCGGTGGCGGAATTCAAGCCCATAAAGTTGATCGACGACCTCCACCGCGCCGTCGGAAAGCTCGGGACGCCCTCCGTTCTCAAAACCGCCGGCTTTGGCTATGACGGTAAAGGCCAAACGAAGATCTCGGCGATCGGCGAGATCGAATCGGCATTTTCCGCGCTCGACGGCCGCGACGCCGTGCTCGAGTCTTTCGTCGATTTCGAAAAGGAAGTCTCGGTCGTTTGCACGCGTGGACAAGACGGCGAATTCGCTCATTACGGCGTGATCGAAAATGATCATCGAAATCATATTCTCGACATCTCCTTCGCACCGGCCGCAGTGTCGGAAAAGGTCTTTAATGAGGCGATCCGGATCGCACGGGACATCGCCGAAACTCTCGAATACGTTGGAACGCTTTGCGTCGAGTTCTTTCTAACGAAAAACGAAAAACTCCTGGTCAACGAGCTCGCTCCGCGGCCGCACAACTCCGGGCATCTGACGTTCGACGCGTGTGTGACCTCACAGTTTGAGCAGCAGCTTCGCGCCGTTTGCGGACTGCCGCTCGGTTCGACCGATTATTACAGCCCGGCCGCGATGGCGAACCTTCTCGGTGATATCTGGGAGAGCGGCGAGCCCGATTGGGGTGCCGCCCTCGGGGATCCGTCGGTAAAAATTCATCTTTATGGGAAGTCCGAGCAGCGGCCGGGGCGCAAGATGGGCCATATCACGGCAATGGCGAATACTGCGGCGGAGGCCGTCAACGCGGTTGGCAACGCGCGTAATGTTCTCGCAGTTCAGGCGAAACTCCTGATTTAGAAGATATGTTCAATCCGTGGCACAACGTCGACGTCGGTAAAGATCAGCCGGATATCGTCAATGCAATAATCGAGATATCTAAAGGCAGCCGTGCGAAATACGAGATCGATAAAGCGACGGGCATGCTCAAGCTCGACCGAGTGCTTTTCTCTTCGTTCCATTACCCGACCAATTACGGCTTTATCCCGCGATCCTTGGGCGATGACGGCGATCCGCTGGATATCCTTGTGTTGTCGCAGGTAGCGGTCGAACCACTTTGTCTCGTACGGGCGACAGTGATCGGCGTGATGCGGATGATCGACCGCGGCAAGGGCGACGACAAGATCATCGCCGTCGCCACCGACGATGTCAGCGTCGGCCATATCGAATCTCTGGAAAACCTGCCCCAGCATTTTCAGTCGGAATTGCGGCATTTTTTCGAGGAATATACGAAACTCGAGAACAAGGCCGTGCTCGTCGACGAGTTCCAGGATGCCGCAACCGCGAAAAAGATCATCGCCGACGCGCTCGCCAGCTATCAGCAGCATTTCGGCCAGCCGGAATAGCCGCATTTCGTAAATTGCAACCCTAAGTTTTCAAAAGTTAAACTTAACTCAATGGCTGAAGGCGTCCAATTTTCGAAGACCGCTTCGCGCGAACAAGTTTATTCCGAGATCGCGCCGCAGATCGAAGCTCTGATCGCGGGCGAAAGCGACGTGGTGGCGAACCTCGCGAACGTCGCGGCCGTGCTAAAGGAAGCTTTCGGTTTTTTCTGGGTCGGATTCTATATTGCAAAGAACGGCGAGCTGGTCCTCGGCCCGTTTCAGGGCCCGCTTGCCTGCACGCGCATCGCCTTTGACAAAGGCGTCTGCGGACACGCGTATACAACTCGGAAGACCGTGCTCGTCCCGAACGTGGAGGAGTTTCCCGGCCATATCGCCTGCAGTTCGGGTTCGAGATCGGAGATCGTCGTGCCGATAATTTCCGGCAACAAAGTTTTCGGTGTTCTCGACGTCGACAGCGACCTGTTAAATGATTTCGGCGATCCCGACCAAACTGGATTGGAAGGGATCGTGAAGATCATTGAGAGATCCATTCGGAGCCACACGAACTCCGAGAGGATCGAATGACACCTGTTGAACATCCCTTTTGGGTCTGGGCTCTCTTTTTCTCCGTTGTATTCGTTGCACTCTTTGTAGACATCGGCATCGTCAATCGAAGGGCGCACGTCCCGTCGCGTCGCGAGACGGTCGGCTGTAGCATCGTCTGGGTTTCGCTCGCACTCCTGTTCAATGTTTTCATCTACTGGCAGGTCGGTTATCACCATAACGATTGGGCACTCGCGATCGCCCAGGCGAAGCTTTTCCTTACCGGTTACCTGATCGAGCTCTCGCTGTCGGTCGATAACCTTTTCGTCTTTCTCCTGATCTTCACGTTCTTCAAAGTCCCTAAAAAATTCCAGCACCGCGTATTGTTCTGGGGAATCATGGGGGCCCTGATCCTTAGAATGGTGATGATCTTCGCGGGCGCGGAACTCGTTGAACGCTTCCATTGGATCATTTACATCTTTGGTGCATTCCTGGTCTACACGGGGCTGAAGATGTTCGGCGGTACCGACGACAATTTCGAGCCGCACGAGAGCGCTATCGTAAGGCTGGCGACCAGATACATCCGCATTTCCCGGCATTACGAGGGTGAAAAGTTTTTCGTCGTCAAAGACGGCGTGCGGACAGGAACGCTGCTGCTCCTCGTTTTGATAACCGTCGAGTTCACTGACCTGGTTTTCGCGGTGGATTCCATTCCCGCGATCTTCGGCATCACGACCGACCGCTTCATCGTTTACACCTCCAATATCTTCGCGATCCTCGGGCTTCGCACGTTTTATTTCCTGCTTGCCGATCTGGCCGACCGCTTTAACTATCTGAAGTACGGTCTGGCGTTTGTTTTGACCTTCATCGGCGTAAAAATGCTATTGCCCCTTTTCGCCGAAGGTCTGCTAAAATTGATAGGCAGCGGCGACTCGTCCGGGTTTGCCGGCTTCCTCGACCGTTACCTGAAACACGAATACGAGCAGATGGTGATAAACATCTCGCTTTCCGTCGTGGTCAGCGCAATCGCACTTTCGATAATCCTCTCGATAATGTTTCCGCCGAAAATCGAAAAAAAGGCGGACGACGACGATGAACAAGCAGCAACCTGAAACCGAAGAACCGAGATTTCGGAAGTACTATATCGACTGGTATAGGATCCGGAAAAGCTCGATCTATATGCTCGTGGGGTCGATCGTGGCGATCGCCGCGCTGATAGGGGGCGGTTACTATGCGGTAAAACACGATTGGTTCGCGCAGACCGAGGCGTCGAACATTCCGAAAAATGCTGCCCGAATAATCTCATTCGAGGGTGACGTGCGGATCATTCGTGCGGCGACGCGCGAGACGATCGTCGTTACCAAAGAGACTTTCGTCGCCGCCGGCGATACGGTGCAGACTCAGGCGGACGGCAAGGCAACCGTGCAGATGATCGACGGGTCGGTCTACTCGGTCCGCCCGAACAGCACGGTCGTGATCCGAGACAATTCTTCGATCTTTGGCGGAAACAACGTCCGCGTCGCACTCGACGACGGTCAGTTGAATGTACGCACCGACCAGCTCGGCGACGGCGGCGAGAATATCGTCGAGATGTCCGATTCGGAAACGCGCCTTAAAGATCAGACCGACGCCAGCTTTAACGCCGACGCCAACCAGCAGAGCGGCGAGATACGCATCAGCCGCGGAAGCGTCGAGACGACTGTGGGCGGCGATACGCAAACGATCAACGCGAACGAATTTGCATCGGTCCAGGGCGGCCGGATCGCATCTAAAGAACAGCTGCTGCCGCCGCCGAAACATAATTCGCCCGAGAACGCGGCACAGATCGGAGACGGCGGCAATGGGGCGAGCGCGGCCTTTTCGTGGCAGCCGGAAGGGCAGAGCGGGGTCAGCTCGTATCATTTTCAGCTGGCGCGCTCACCGTATTTTGCTCCGGATTCTATGCTGGCCGATCGCGGCGACGTGTCGGCCCGCGAATTCCGGATCGCCGGCCTGCAGCCGGGCACGTACTACTGGCGTGTGCGCGCGAGCACGCGCACCGGGCAAACGAGCGACTGGAGCGAGCCCTGGCGGTTCAGCGTAACCCGGCGAGCGGCCAACCGCGCCATTGACGTGTCGGGCTGGAATGTCGAACGCGTAGGCGGCAACGTTTTCTTTATTTCGGGCAAGACGCAGCCGGGCCTTCTGGTCCGTTCGCTGGGCCGCGAGATGTTCGCCGCCGGCGACGGGTCGTTCCGCATGCAGGTATCGACTCCGCTGTCGGAGGTCGCGGTCGAGTTCGCGGACGACCAGGGCAACCGCGCCGGGTTTGTGATATCGCTGAAAAACGCGAAGGTTCTCCGCCGGTTCTAGTTTGGTATTGAGTTTTGTATTTTGAGTTTTATCAGTTGCCTCCGGCTTTAGCTGGAGGAAAGCTGTTATTAATTGAATTTGGCTTTAGCCAAATATCGAAGAGTTTTTTCGAGAAGTGAGCACAGGTCACGGCCATTCACATTCGCACGGGCGCCGGTCGGCATCGAGCCTGCGCAATCTGAAGATCGCGCTCGGGCTGACCTTCGTCTTCATGATCGCCGAGGCGGCAGGCGGCTTTTTTGCCAACTCGCTCGCGCTCGTAGCCGACGCCGGCCACATGCTGACCGATGTCGCCGCGCTGACACTGACGCTCACAGCTATCTGGTTTGCCGCCCGGCCCGCGACGTCGAAAAAGACATTCGGTTATTACCGCCTCGAGATCCTTGCTGCTTTCGTCAACGGCATTGCCCTGGTACTTCTGTCTATTTGGATCATCTACGAAGGCGTCACGCGCTTTCAGAACCCGCCCGAGATCCGCGGCACGGCGATGACGTTGATAGCGGTCGGCGGCCTCATTGTTAATCTGATCGCCGCATACCTGCTCCATTCCGATCACAAGCACGACCTGAACATCCGCGGCGCGTACCTGCACGTGATGGGCGATCTGCTCGGTTCGGTCGCGGCCATTACTGCGGGTTTGCTGATCCTCGGATTTGGCTGGCTCTGGGCGGATGCTGCCGCAAGTATCCTGATCAGCGTTATCATCATCGCAGGATCGTGGCGTTTGATCCTCGATTCCGTCAACGTCCTGCTCGAAGGTACGCCCGCGCACATCCATCTTTCCGCGGTCGAATCCGCAATCGTCGAGACCGAAGGCGTCGATGGCGTCCACGACCTGCACGTCTGGACCATCTCGTCCGGCATGGACGCGCTTTCCGCACATATCACACACAGCCAGGCCGTCCAACACGGCGAACTCCTCGCCGCCGTCCGCGAAAAGCTCCACGACCGGTTCGGCATCGACCACCTCACCATCCAAATGGAAACCCCCGACCGCGAAGCCGAAGCCGTCTACATCTGCGACACCGGAACCAATTGCTTCGAACCCGCGAAGCGCACGGCGCACAAAACCAGCGTCAATTAAAACGCCCTCGTCCGCCAGAATGCGAAAGCGTTCGAATTACGTAATCGATAACTGTCATTTTTCGGCCCTGCGGCCTCATTGCGGACGAGGGCGTCCGCGTTCCGAGATTCTCCGACTTCGATCCTGCCGCAGATTGGGCGAAACTATCTTAATGTCCCAGATCAGTTTAAGGTACGGCGAAAGCGAGGTTCCGTTCGAATACGATAAAGGTCGGTTCGACGTGATCGCCGCTCCGGACGGACGGCAGCCGATGTCGGATATCGAGATCGGCGAACGGTTGGATGGACCGATCGGGACGGCACCGCTCGAAGATATAATTGGGCCGGACGATACGGTTCTGTTCGTCGTGCCCGACGCGACCCGGCAGGCCGGTGCGGGGCAGGTCATCAATCTGCTGGTGCGGCGGCTGATCGCGAGCGGCGTCGAGCCGCACCGGATTGCCGCGATCTTCGCGACCGGCATCCACCGGAAGGTCACCGACGACGAAAAACGCGAGATACTCACGCCGTTCATCGCGCAGCGCCTGAAGACGCTCGATCACGACCCGCGCGACCTGATGAAGATCGTCCGCGTCGGCGAAACGAGC
>JAICPV010000033.1 GCA_025929655.1 Pyrinomonadaceae bacterium | reverse complement strand
GAGACTTCACGGTTACCGCTGAGAATCTCCTCGCGCGCCTCAATCACGCAGTTCGGGCAGAGCGAATCCGTCTGCCGCGGAAAGCCTAAAGTCGGTTTCGATTTCTGCCACGACTTTAAGATCGGTTTGTCAGACCACTTGGGAATGAACGAAGGATTCGGTTTGAACTGGTTAACGGATTTGATCGCGTTGAATGCGCCTTTTGCTATGTAGGTGAGGCCCTTTTCAACATGCTTGATCGGTCTGGTCATTTTATTCTCCAATATAAAAACGCTGCTGCAGCGGGAAGACCCGCAAAAATTCAATATTCTAGAGTGTGGACAACTAGGAGCGCAAGGACAGCTATCGTTTTCCGATAGCAATGTGCGTGCCAACACGCCCAAGTCGACCTGTTAGGAATGAAACCCAGATATAGTGGCATTTCAATGAATTAGAGAATTTTGGCGTTTGTATAAGAATGACACAATGCTTCATCGATCGGGATGCGATGTCGTTTTGATACACATCCTTTGGCTGCCATTGCTACCGCCATTCGACGCGTGTCGATTAAACGCGCGCTTAAGGTTCGGTCAGGTTGAACAAAGCCATAGAAACATTTGTCGGAAGAAAGTTTCAGCTTGGTTTTATCAAGGCGAAGACCAAATAATGTTTCCGACACATCGGAAAAAACAGCATTTTTAAGCTTAAGCGCACCCGTTAAGTCTTACGTTAGAAAGAGATAGCTAAATACTAGAAAAAAATGTATTAGCGACGCATTTTTCGCTTTACAAGGGCTAAGCGCTGTGTTAAGGTTCTAAGCACTTCAAGGGTAGTTAGGATCAAAACGCATTTACAGATAGTGAAGTTTTAACGTCGAGTGCTCTCCACATTCTGCAAAGTGAGAATACGCGGCCGGGATGAAAATTCGATTTGGCACCTCAGGCTGGCGGGCGGTTATTGCAGAAGATTTCACATTCGAGAACGTTCGGTGTGTAACTAACGCGATCTGCAGCTATTTGAAAAGTCGGGACGGGTCGAAGGGGCAAACCCTGATAATCGGCCACGACACAAGATTCATGGGGGAGCAGTTCGCAGCAATAGCGGCGGACATATCGAGCAGGAAAGGTTTTGCTGTTTTGCAATGCACGCATCCGGTCCCGACGCCGACGATCTCGCATGCGATACGAATCAACAATGCGGCAGGAGCTATAAATTTTACCGCGTCGCACAATCCGCCCGAGTATCAGGGGATAAAGTTTTCGACCGCGGACGGTGCGCCGGCTTTGCCGGAAGTTACGAAAGGGATCGAAGCCGCGATCGAACGTAAGGACGTACCGGAGGACGAAGACGGCGGAACCGTCAGCGATCACGATCCTAGAGACGCGTACCTTGACGATCTGAGGTCAAAAGTAAATTTCGATGCGATCGCGAAAGCAAAGGGACGATACGCATACGACGCACTTTGGGGAACCGGCCGGGGATATCTCGACAAAATACTTCGCGAAAACGGCCTGGAAGTTGAAACCATACACGACTGGCGCGACGTAACATTCGGCGGCCGTTCGCCGGAGCCGGGCGAAGATAACGTCGATGAGCTTAGAGCAGCGGTAAAAGAAAGAGGATCAACGCTCGGGCTTGCGACGGACGGTGACAGCGACAGGTTCGGGATCATCGACAACAACGGCGAATTCATTACGCCGAACCGGCTGATAGCCTTATTGACAGATTATTTGGCGGAGAGCCGCGGATGGAATCTAGGTGTCGCACGAAGCGTGGCGACGTCGCACCTGGTTGACAGGGTCGCAAGGGAACGTGGCCTAAAGCTTTACGAAACGCCGGTTGGGTTCAAATTCATCGGCGAATTGATAAACAGAGACGAGATCATTTTGGGCGGGGAAGAATCCGCCGGTCTCTCGATACGCGGGCATTACCCGGAGAAAGACGGGATCATCGCGTGCCTGCTGGCGGCCGAAGCGGTCGCCGTTCGGGGAAAAAGTTTGACAGAGCAATTGGACACCCTTTACCAACGGGTTGGACGATTGGAATCGGGGCGGATCGGCGTCAAGCTTGACGACGCCGTGGCCGCGAAATTGAAAGAGAAACTTGCCGAGGAGCCGGCCGAACTAGCCGGGCGCAAGATTGAAAACATAAACCGTACTGACGGCGTCAAATTCTTATTTGCTGACGACGCCTGGGTACTATTGCGTCCCTCGGGGACCGAGCCGATGGTCCGGATCTACGCGGAAAGCCAGAGCGAGGACGACCTCGCGAAGCTGCTTGAAGCCGGACGTCAGTACCTTCTGAATTGATCACGAATGTCTAAGGTCACGGTAAAAAGACAAAGGGTTCGCCGGCCGGTAAACAAACCGCTCCGGTGGCGAAAGGAGCCGAGGAAGAAAGTTCTTCCCAGTTGGATCCCGATCGCGTCTGCCGTGACACTGGTGCTGATGCTCGTTTTGACAGTGAACTATCGGGCGTATTCTGAATTCAGTCGCGAGGCGCAAACTTTCGAAGAGCTGAACAGTAAGATCCAGCAGGCAACGACCGAAAATTTATCCATGCAGGAGGAGATCTATTATTTGAGATCCGATCCTAAGACGATCGAACGCGAGGCGCGTAAATACGGCCTTGCTAGATCTAAGGAGCAAGTTTCCCGAGCCGGCGACACAGACAAAGCGGAGCAGTCTGCTAAGCCGGCATTTCCAACCCGTAAATAAACCGCCTTTTGCCTATCAACTCCGCATAGCCAACAGTTTTGCCTTCCGATTCGCGGCCTCAGGTTTCCCGAGAACCTGAGGCCGCAACTCCTTGTCAGAACCGGGAACGAAGTGACCGGGTTCTTTGGCGTTGCATCCCCTCCTTTTCAGAAGTGACCGGGTTCTTTTTCCGCGCTAACATACGCTATGCCGTGGAACGACACTGACGTACCGCTCGCGATCTTCTTCACCTTTCGTACATACGGTACCTGGCTGCACGGCGACGAACGCAAATCGGTCGATCGGCACAATAACGTCTATCGCTCCCCTCGTATTGAACCGAATAAAAATTGGAAGAGATACAACAGGAAAACTCTCAACCATAAACCGGTCCTTCTAAATGCCGCGCAGCGGACCGCCGTGCGGCGCGGTATCGCGTTGATCTGTGCGGAACGCGGTTGGGTTCTTTCCGCTATCAACGTACGCACAAATCACATTCACTGTGTAGTTCGGATCGGTGCACATGACCCTGATCGAGCATTGGCCGCGCTCAAGGCTCGTGCGACATATACGATGAGGGAATGTAACTGCTGGCCGCACGAATACAGCCCTTGGGCTGAGAAGGGCAGCGTACGGCGTCTGTGGACCGATAGGTCGATTTGGGAGGCGTGCAACTACGTGTTGAACCGCCAGGGCGATGATCTGCCGGACGTTGAAGCATGGAACGCTTAGGAACCCGGTCACTGCGTACCCGGTTCTGACAGGAAGCAGCCGCCAAGACATGATATTTTCTAAATTGTGAAACTGCGGCGGATGACAGAGGTTTTCGGCGGGCGTGATCTTCGAAACGCGGCGGTCGGTACTGTCGTTGTGCTCGGCGGCCTGTCCCTCGCGGGTATCACACTACTCGCGCACTGGATGGGCAATGCTCGCCTGGCGGGAGTAGCGGCGGTCGTTTCTCTTGCCTTTGTTCTTCTCATTCTGATATTCGTAGTGCCGCCGCTTGCCCGGAACGCGAGCCGCGAGGCGTCGCAGATGAATCTGCCCTTCGAGTTCACGGCGGGCGGCGCGATGATCGTGGGCCTCGTCGCGATCGTCGGGTTCTCCGCCTGGAACACCGGCAACAACCTTCTGTTTCTGATCCTTTCGTTCATCTTTGCCGCGATCGCTGTCGCGTTCTTCGTCGGCGGTTTCACACTCAAAAAACTCGATGTGAAAATGCGCTTTCCTGAAACGATCTTCGCCGGCGAAAAGACGCATATTTTCGTAAGCCTTACAAACCGCAAGGTGTTGTTTCCGAGTTACTCGGTCGTAGCCGAAGTGCGCGGGAAGGAGCGCGAGGAATCGGTCGCAGCCGGAGAGATCCGGGACATACTTCCGAAGTGGGTCGCCGACCGGTTGAGTCGGCCGCCGATCATCCGGAGAACGCTGGATCATTTTGTGCGCATACCTCGAAACCAGACCATCGAAACAAAGACGTCGCATATTTTCTCGACGCGCGGCCGCCTGGTGATCAAGGATTTCGAGATCTCGACGAAGTTCCCATTCGGTTTTTTCAGGCATCGACGACGGCTTCCGGCCCGGGAGACGGAGTTGATCGTCTTCCCAAGCTTCGAACCGATAAAGCATGAGCTCGACGATCTCGCACTGGAAACGGGGAACCTGGAGGCGACGCATCGGGGCCTGGGGCAGGACCTGTACGCGTTACGCGAGTACCGGCCAAACGACGATCTGAGACGCGTCGACTGGAAGGCCACGGCCAGGTCAACGCAGCTCACCGTGCGGGAATTCTCCGCTGAGGATGACAAGCGCGTGAATGTGATCCTCGATACCCGAATACCCTTCAGCGAACGGGGCGAGGCCAAGCTGCGCGATGTTATTGATGCGGAGCAGAAAGGGAATAACATTCTGCGGCCGGAACGCTTCGAAAAATCCGTAAGCATGGCGGCGGCGTTGATGTCGTATTTCACAAAGGAACAGGCTGAGATAAGGCTTATAATGGACGGCGAGGCAGGAGAGTTCGGTGTCGGCAGCCGGCACCTCCACGATTCGCTGAAAAGGCTGGCCGTGGTAGAACCTCATTTTGTTGAAGACCTGAATGGAGATCTTTCGTCCATATTTTTGGAGATTGTCGATTCCGAGGAAAAAAGCCATAATTTCCTAATAACCGCGGCGAAGGGATCGAGCCTGAGCCCTGAAATCGTTAGAAACACGCAGGTTATCTTCATGTGACGGCCGAAATGTCACAAAGTCCGCTGTTGCGGTGTATTTTAGGTGTGAAAAGCATTGATCGATGCTGAAAATGAGCAAGGCGACGGAAATTTTCGTGGACTCAATGGCCGAACACACGGCGTCTGCAGGAGCGAAAGACAGGATCGGATTTGAGGAGGCATTTTCGCTCCATCACCGGACCGTTTTCCGCGCCGCAAGATCGATCGTGCGCGATTCCGCTCTTGCCGAGGACGTAACGCAGGAAGTCTTCATCAAGCTCTACAAGCATATGGACTCTCTGCCGGACCTCGAAATACTCAGGCCGTGGCTTATAAGGGTTGCGTTGAACCTTGCGAAGAACACCGTCCGCGGGAACATAAGGGCAAACACGCGGGACGAGAATTACGTCAAATCAACTGTTGAAGAGAGTATTTATTCGATCGAATCGGAATATGAACAGCAGGCCGAGGTTGATGAGATCAATAAGGCACTTTATAAGATCAAGGAGCCGCTTCGCAGCTGTCTGGTGCTGAAGCAGCAGGGTTTGTCATATAGGGAAATTGCCGAGAGCCTCTCGCTGAACGAAACGAGTATCGGGACATACGTCGCACGCGCGAGAGCGGAATTCGCGAAATTCTACGGCATCAAAGGGAGAGAAAGACAATGAACGGGAAGTGTTTAGACATCGGGACCATCCAGGCATTTCTGGATGGAGAGACGCCGCAGGAAGAGAGCCTGCGGATCGGGCACCATATTGCCAACTGCGAAGGTTGTGCACGGCTGCTCGCCGTTGCGGAAGATGAGAACTCGTTCGTTTTTTCCGCGCTCGAACGCGAGATGAATGCGCTTGTCCCGACGCAGCGTCTTTGGACCCGAATAAACGATTCTATCGAGGTCGAACGAAGCAGAGCATCATTGCTGAAGCAGGTTTACGCGTTTTTCGCGGTCTCGCTTTTGACGCCGACCACCACCTCCGCCGCGGCCGTGCTGGTCGTCTTCGGTTTGCTTGCCGGGGTTTGGGTGATGCGCTCGGGTTCGGATGCCGTTGTTACGCAGAATGGGCCGGTTCCGAACGTGGGACAGATCGATTCGCCCGCTCCCATCGCTCCCAAGAATTTCGATTCGGAATCTGCAATTAAGGAAACCGAGCTTCCGAGCCCTGTGTCGGCCCCGGCAATTCGGATCTCAAATCATTCACCGAAGAAGCTTGAGCAGATAGTCCGAGATGCGAACGAGATCGTGCCGCAGCGAGCGATCCACTATATGATCCCTGGCGAAGAGAGCTACATCAAAACGATCGCGGACATGAAGGAAAACGTGGACGACAGGAAGGATGCGGTTTTCACCGGCTCTTCGCGAGTGGCGTTCGAACGCGACCTTGCGGTCGTGAACGATTCGATCAACCGGATGCGAAAGGTTGTTCGCAAGAACCCGCGCAACCAGGCGGCACGGCAGGTCCTCTACGCGTCGTATCAGGACAAGATCGACCTGCTCAACGCGGTGGCACAAAAGGATGAATTGATGCTCTCCGTCCAGTAGTTCAGACGCGTGAAGTTAAATGGCATTAAAGATGTACAAATTCGGGATGTTGGCGATACTGCTGTGCGTTTTCGGCGCGTTCGGCGCTGCAGCGCAGCCGAAAACTCCCGTTCCTTATCCGACGCCTGAGCGCGTCAAACCGGGATTCCCTACCGTAGCTCCCCCGCGTCCTCCCAGGGAAGTCAGACAAACAACCGAACGTTCGATCATTGTCGACCCGAACGTAAGTATTAAGCTGTGCGTTGCCGAAGGCAGCCTGAAGATCAACGGCTGGGAACGCGACGAGGTGCGGGTATTCGTGCGTGCGGGACGTTTGCCGGGATTCAAGGTCCTGGAGAAAAACCATGAGTCGGGCAAGGCGAATTGGCTTCTGGTATCGCACGTGCGGGCCGAAGGCCGGCCGCCAGGGCCGATGTCCGAATGTCTCGCCGGGCAGGAGATCGAATTGGACGTTCCGATGAAAGCCAAAGTGGACCTGACGGGGCGTTCCACGGAAACAACGATCGATTCGATCAAGAAGGTCAGCGTGAAGACCGCTGAGGGCGACATCGCTATCCGCAACATTGCCGGCGGCATCAACGCGACAACATATCAGGGCAACCTGATCGTCGAATCTTCGGAAGGTTCGATCGTGCTGGAGACCACGTCCGGCAATATCCTGGCCTTCGGCGTGAATCCGGGGCAGATCGGTGATCTTTTCAAGGCCCGTGCCGGGAGCGGCAACGTAACCCTTCAGCAGGTCGAGCATCGACAGATCGAGGCGAGCTCGATCAGCGGAATTGTGAATTTCAAAGGGAAACTGCTGACCGGCGGCCTTTACTCGTTCAAGACCTCAAGCGGACCGATACGTCTGCATATTCCGATAAAGTCGTCTTTTACTTTGAAGGCCGCATACGGGTTCGGAGGGTTCGATTCGGAGATCCCGCTAAAGATCGAATACAAGAACGAAACGGACGGCGGGAAAAACCTGATGGGACGGCTGGGCACAGGCGATTCGAACATCAATTTGACGACGAGTCAGGGAAGCATCAGCATTAAAAAGCAGCTCTAAGTGAATAGTGAATAACTAATAGTGAATAGCGGCGGACGAGGCCGCTTTTTTATTGTTCCCCGATCGTTCGGCCGGTGCGCTTTTCAAACTGTTCGGAAAGCGAAAGAAGGTCGCCGTTCGACGCGTCAAGCGTGATCTTTTCGACTCGCCACATCGGAATGAAACAATCGCTCATCGCAAGGTGCGGTTCGCTGTTGGCGATGGCCGCGCACCAGTCGTCGAAATAGCTGAGGTCGATCCCACGCATCAACACACCCGCGGCCGATATTTCATCCAAAATGCCGAATAGCTTTTCCCGCGGCGTATGCAAAACGGCGACGACGGCGTTTCCATTTTCGATCTTCATAATTAACAGTGAATAGTGAACAGTGAAAAGTGAATAGTTCGGAACTAATCATTACTTACGTTTCCCTATTCTGCATCGTAAGTTCGATAGATTAAAATCGTAATAAGTATCAATGTTGATCAAACGTGTCGAGCTTGAAAATATCAAGTCTCACGCCGCGGCGGCGTTCGATTTTGAGCGCGGCTCGACCGCGATCACGGGGGAGAACGGTGCGGGGAAAACGACGATCATCGAGGCGATCGCGTGGACGCTTTTCGACACGCTCGACTATAAAAAGGACGATTTTGTAAAACGCGGGGCGAAGAAAGGTACGGCCCGCGTGACGTTCGAAAGCAGCCTGGACGAGCGTGATTACACAGTACATCGCGACACCGGAACGGGTTATTACGTCATGGATCCGCGGGTCGGAGGCCGCATCGTTGAGAAAAAGGAACAGGTCACGCGTTTCCTCTGGCAGCATCTCGGCGTCGAGCCGGGAACCGACCTTGAGTCGCTTTTTAAGCAGGCGATCGGTGTTCCGCAGGGTACGTTCACGGCGGTTTTTTTAGCGACAGCCGCAGAAAGAAAAACAACCTTCGATGCTCTTCTAAAGGTTGAGGAATACCGTCGCGGAGCGGACGAGCTTTTGAAAACCGCGCGATATGTCGATGGCCGCATAACGGCCGTAAACGTGAACATCGCGCGGGCGCAAGGCGAGATCTTAAGGATCGATCCGGTAAGCAACGACCTATCTGTCGTCGGAAGACAAGTCGCCGGTTTGCAAGCACAACTGGATGAGATCGCATCCGACATCGAAACCATGCAACGCGATGTAAGGCGTCTGGACGAGCAGGAAACGAAGCTTTCGGGCCTGTTATCCGACCTTGAGCGATCTCGAAATGACCGTTCGAAAGCCGAGCTCGTCCACGCTCAGCGCGAGGCCGAGTTAAACCTGGCAAAAGAGGCAGCGGAAAAGGTAGAGGCGGTGAAAGAAGATCATGACCGGCACGTCGAAGCGCTCGGCCGCTTGAAGGAGCTTGGGCGGGAACGCGACGCGCGGGAAAAACTGCGGATCGAGTGCACGAAAGTGGAAGCTGCGATCGCGGCAGTCATAGCCGATCGGAATCATTTAACCCGGGACCTTGCAAGTATCCAGCGCTCGCATGCGGCGATCGAATCTTTGAAACACCTTGTTCACGATCAGGAAAAGCTGGAGCGCGAGGTAGCGCGGCTTCGGACCGACTTCAACCGGCTTGAAGCGGCAATGGCGAAGTTGAAGAGCCTGGACGAGCAGTTAGAACGCTTGCGAGAAAATTACCGCGCAAACAGCTCGCAATTGAGCGAAGCTCGCGAAAAGGGCGCGGGCGCCGAGCGCATTTCTGAGCTGGAAAGCCGCGATTCCGAGCTGGTGCGTGAGGTTGCGTCGCTCCAAGCGGCGCTCGAACGCGACGAGCGTTTTCAAAAGGAGATACAGAATGGCCTTTGTCCGATACTTTCCGAAAAGTGCCTGAATCTCAAAGAGGGCCAAACACTTGAAATGTTCGTCACCAGCCAGTTCGGGGAGCTGAGAACGAGGATAGCGATGCTCGAGAACGAAAAGGTGAACGTCACCTCGGCTCTCTCAACATCGCGGGCGGCGGCGAACTTTCGTGCGCAGATCACCGTTCTCGAAACGCGCGCGGCCGAGATCGGCGAGGAAGGCAAGCGGTTGAAGGCAGAGCGGGCAGCGCTCGAAGCGGAAACGGCAGACTTGCAAAAGGTGAAATCCGAACTCGACCGCGTTGAAATGGAGTTGAAAGCACTCGATAACCCAAGCTCGAAGATCGCGCTGCTGGAAAACGAAGCACGCCGCGACGGCGAGATCCGGGAAAAGCTCTCCGAGATCGAAAAGAATCTCGAGCGTCTGGAAAGCGACCGCAGGATCAATACTGAGCAGCTTGAAGAATTCAAAGATCTTGATCGGCATCTCGGTGAAATAAACGATATGCGCGATCGAACTGCGGAAGCGTATAAGGCTTTTCTAGCTAATGACGCACTTGCAAAAACGCTTTCGCAGCGCGAGTCGGCTTTCGAGGAAAGCCGAAATTCTCTGGCCGCGATCGTTTCGAAGCTGGCGGAATCCGAGACAGTTTATGCTGAGGCGGGCAAAGGCTACGACCGCGAGCGGCATCTGACCGAGCGTGCCCGGCTGATCGAACTGCAAAAGCAGCAGGCGGAAACGAATGCAAAACACGAGGCGGCCGCGAAACGAAGATCGGAACTAGAGGCGGAATTGAAACGCCTGGCGGACATACGTGATTCGCTGCAGAAGGAATTTCGGGAACGTGAACGCCTAGAAAAGGTCGCCGAGGTAACGGATTTCATCCGCACGACACTTAAAGAAGCGGCGCCGCTCGTTGCCAGGAATTACGTTTATCATGTGTCGGTAGAAGCCAATCAGTTGTTTCGAGAGATAACGGGTTCGGCCGAGTGCACACTGAAATGGACAGAGGATTACGGTATCGTAATGGAACAAGATGGTTACGAGCGGCCGTTTCAAAGTCTTTCGGGCGGCGAGCAGATGTCGGCGGCTTTGGCAGTACGGCTTGCGCTTTTGAAGCAGCTTTCGGACATCAGAATTGCATTTTTCGACGAGCCGACAACCAACATGGACCGCGAACGCCGCGAAAACCTCGCGCAGCAGATCGGGCAGATCCGGCATTTCGAACAGCTATTTGTTATATCGCATGACGACACGTTCGAAGGGTATATGGATCATGAAATAAAGATCGGTTCGTAACAAAACTCGATGTTTCAGCCATTTAAGAACGAAGAGAAACTGCGAATCTTCAATAAAAGGTTCTGGAATGGTTTCTACGTTGGTGTTGCCGTTTTCGTGTTGATCAATGTTTTCGCCGATTTCTATGCGGACTATATGTATCAGCAGTACCTAGGCCAGCCCAGAGGGTTCGCGCGGGTGAGGAGGTT
>JAICPV010000384.1 GCA_025929655.1 Pyrinomonadaceae bacterium | reverse complement strand
TCTTCAACCCGCCGCGCTATATGAAGCTCGTCGAGGTGATACCGGGAAGGGAAACGAGCGGCGAGATCGCGTGTAAGATTTCGGGATTTCTGGATCAACGATTGGGCAAAGGCGTGGTGCCGGCAAAGGACCGGCCTAATTTCATCGCGAACCGCGTCGGCACATTCGGGATGATGGCCACAGTACATGAGATGTTGGAACAGGGCTTCACTCCGACCGAGATCGACCAGATGACCGGGAAAGCGATCGGTCACGCGTCATCCGCAACATTCCGAACATCGGACCTCGTCGGCCTGGACGTGCTGGTTCATGTGAACAAGAACCTTTATCCCGCGATCCCCGATGACGAGGACCGCGAAGTTTTTCACGTGCCGGACGTGATCGAGAAGATGCTTGACAAAAAACTGCTCGGCGACAAGACAGGCGGCGGGTTTTACAAAAAATCGAAGGACGCGGAAGGCAATCGCGTCATCCTCGAGCTCGATCTCGAATCATTCGAATACAAGCCGCAACAGAAAACTAAATTTCCATCTTTGGAGTCTGCCAAACAGATCGAGGACCTGCCGAAGCGTGTAAAGGCGCTGGTTTGGGGCGAGGACCGCGTTGGACAATTTCTTTGGTCGACGGCGTCCCGTATCTCTCGTTACGCCGCGAACCGTATTCCCGAGATCGCGGACACGATCGTCGAGATCGACAACGCGCTGAAATGGGGCTTCGGCTGGGAGATCGGTGTATTCGAGGCATGGGACGCGATCGGTTTGACGGAATCGGTAGAGCGAATGCGTGCCGAAGGGCAACCGATACCTGCAAGCGTCGAGAAGATGCTCGCGGCCGGTGCCACATCTTTCTATAAAGAAGAAAACGGAAATCGATCGTTCTATGATCTCGTCCGCGGTGAATATCGGCCTGTCCCGGATCGACCGGGCGTGACGATATTGAAGGAAGTGAAGGCGCGGACCGGCGTGATCAAATCGAACCCGGGCGCGTCCCTGATCGACCTCGGCGACGGAGTGGCATGCCTCGAATTTCATTCGAAAATGAATTCGATCGGCGGCGACACTGTGCAGATGATGAACTTCGCGATCGATGAGGTCGACAGGAACTTTCTGGGTCTCGTGATCGGCAACCAGGGCGGGAATTTTTCCGCCGGCGCGAACATCATGCTGCTCCTGATGGCCGCGCAGGAAGAGGAGTGGGACGACATTAATATGATGGTCGCGGCGCTGCAAAAAGCTGTGATGCGTCTGCGATATTCGTCGAAACCCGTCGTCACGGCGCCGTATGGCTTGACGCTCGGCGGTGGGTGCGAGATCGCGATGCACGGAAATCGTGTACGCGCTGCGGCGGAAACCTACATGGGACAGGTCGAGGTCGGTGTCGGGCTGATCCCCGCCGGCGGCGGGACCAAAGAGATGACGATACGTGCTATGGACGACGCGTCGAAAGCTCCCGGTGCTGATCCGCTTGCTTTTCTGAAAAAGACGTTCGAATTGCTCGGGATGGGCAAGGTCGCGACATCGGCGCAGGAGGCGAAAGCCTGGGGATTTTTGCGTGAGGCGGATTCAATATCTATGAACGGCGATCGACTGATACAGGACGCGAAGCAGGAAGTGCTGAACCTCGCTGGATCGGGATTTGTCGCACCTGTTCCGCGAGAAGACATTCGCGTGATGGGTGAACCCGCACAGGCGGCTATGAAGCTGGCGCTTCATATGATGAAACGAGGCGGCTTTATCTCCGACCACGACGAGCTGATCGGCAAAAAGCTTGCAAACGTTATGAGCGGCGGAAGCGCGAATCACGAAGCTACGGTAAGCGAGCAATACCTGCTCGATCTGGAGCGCGAGGCATTCGTTTCGCTTTGCGGCGAGCGGAAAACGCAGGATCGGATCGCGGCGATGCTAAAAACAGGAAAGCCTCTTCGGAATTAGAAAGGCTTTGCGGACTTTGCGTCTTTGCGTTAGGGAAAACTGTTTTCACGTAAAGCCGCAAAAGACGCAAAGAAAGGCAAAAGATGAGTGGTCGAATAGAAAACATTACCGAGGCTTTGCACGAAGTTGCGGATGATGCGACGGCGGCTTTCGGGTCATTTTCAGCGGAACAGCTCAACTGGAAACCGTCGGAAATCGGTTGGAGCGTCGGTCAGTGCCTGGATCATCTGATCCGGACCAATACAGCGTTCTTTGGAGATTTCGACCAAGTAGCCGCGGGAACGCGGAAAAGTTCGTTCTGGGAAAAATGGTCGCCGTTTACGGAGTTTTGCGGGCGATTCTTGATACGTGCTTACGAAAGCGATTCGAAAAAGGTCAAGGTACCGTCGAAGAGCATCGTGCCGCCGAGCAAGGTCGATCCGGACATTGTCGAGCGGTTTGCAAAACACACCGATGAGGTTATCGAAAAGGTCCGATCGACCGCGTCGGCGGACTGGAAGAATACGGTTTTGACGTCGCCGTTCCTGCGCGTCATGACGTACACGTTGGATGACTATTACACGATATTGGTCGGCCACAATCGTAAGCACTTTCGCCAGGCTTGGCGCGTAACGGAGAACGATGCATTTCCTAAAAATACGAAAGCGGCTACCGATCGCTGATACTTGTAACTATCCATTGCAAAGAACTGTTTTCTTCGGTGAATAGTTGCTAGTTTGAAGTGGATAAAGGAGGTGACAAATGATGAAAGCGTTATCTATCTTGATACTTTTCGGCCTGTCTACGATAGCTTGTAATACTTCCGGCGTTCCTACCGAATTCGCGAACGCCTGCGCGCAGGATCTGGACGGGAAAACCATAGAGGTGAGCGGTATCTTGCAGCCGCGGAGCAGCGTTTTTTGCTCGAACCGCGGAGGGCGGATGGAATGCCCCTTCGACTTCGTCGAAACGGCCGGAAGCGAAAAGAAAATGGGTGCGGACATAGAGGTCGGCACGGGAGCGAACACCGTCACGGAGATCCCGAAGGGTTACAAAAAAGAAGATCTCAAGATCCGCGACAACGCCGGAAATCAGATCAATCTTGGCACCGACAAAGTGAAACTGACCGGCAAGATGCTCATCGCACCCGCGGCTCCCGGTGGCCAGGGCGTTTGTTTAATGCAGGTGTACAAGATAGAAAGGTGAGTTCAGAGTGCAAGCTTCAGCTTGTCTTTGGCTCAAATAGTTACAAGCTAAAGCTTGCACTCTAAACGAAAATGAAGCGCTGCGAATGGCC
>JAICPV010000039.1 GCA_025929655.1 Pyrinomonadaceae bacterium | reverse complement strand
GAGCCATCCGATCGCCTTATCCGGCAGGTGAAGATTTCGAATATATTTCGGCGACATTTCGAGCGCGGTGTTGATCGCCTCTTCCGAAATTGTTACCGAATAGTTCTTTTCCAATCTCGGCTTCAGGCCTAAAAGGATCTGGCGCGTTTCGTCAAGCGTGGGTTCTTCAACCTTTACAAGGCGGAAACGTCGCGCCAGCGCTTCGTCCTCGCTGATGTATTCCTTGTATTCGGTCATCGTCGTGGCGCCGATGATACGGAGCTCGCCGCGGGCCAACGCCGATTTGAACATGTTCGCGGCATCGCTCGTTGTGCCCATCGCCGCGCCTGCCCCGATGATCGTGTGTGCTTCGTCGATAAAGAGGATGATGTTGTCCTTCTCTTTGACCTCGTCGATGATTCCCTTGATCCGCTCTTCGAACATGCCGCGCAGCATCGTTCCGGCGACAAGGCCGCCCATCTGCAGCTGAACAACATGGGAATCGCGAAGCCGGACCGGGACCTTTTCGGGCTCGAGCTCGATCAATCTCGCTAATCCCTCGACGACCGCAGTCTTTCCGACGCCAGGCTCACCTACAAGCATCGGCGAGTTTGAACGCTCTCGATGCGAAAGGATCTCGATCATTTGAAGGATCTCCTTTTCGCGGCCGATCGTCGGCGGGATCTTATCCTGCCGCGCGAGCTTGTTCATCGAAACGCCGAAATGGCGCAAAAATGAGGGAAGCTCGAATTTCTGCCTCGTGCGCTCCTCTTCCTTCTCACGCTTGCGGATCCGTGTACGTGCCGTCTGCGCGACCTCGTCGGAAGGCACGCCGAGATTTTGCAAAACGTCGTTCAAAATGCTTCGCTCGTCATTCGAAAGAACGTAAAAAATATCGCTGCCGTCGATCACGCGACGCCCCTGCGAGCGGGCGCGGTCCATCGCCCGTTTGAATAATTCCGTCGTCTCGGGCGCGATCTTATATCCTGACCCGACGTGCTGGCGCCCGTTTTCCATTCGCTTTTCGATCAGAAGGCGCACCGAGCGCGGATCGACCGCGAGGTCGCGCATCGTCGAAGTGAAAAGCTCCTCCTCCTCGCTCGCGAGCGCATGCAGCACATGCTCGATCGAAACGTAGTTCTGGTCGCGGCGTTTCGAAGCGTTCAGAGCTGTCTCTAAAACACGCTGCCCGCTCTCGCTGAATTTATCTTTGTACGCATCTATGTCTGCCATAAAACTTCTTATAAATACCGAAACATTGGATGCAAAGGAGGGAGGTTTCGCACGCCCAAATACATATTAACATTTCACGACTTTCGCGAGAACAATTTAGTCCGTCGGACTACAAACCCAAGGTGCGCTGCGCATCTTTGCCCCTTTTGAGCGTAGCGGAAAATAAGAGGGGGCAGGCCGCTCCCGAACCGTCCTTTGTTGCGTTGATTCGCTAAACGAATCAAATCAACTTTGCAGATCGCAGCAGGAATGCGGCATCGACCCCGCCTCAACGTTGCGGACGAACCAATTATTCACCAGCGGAATGTGCCATCGCCTTGCCGACCTGGACGCGGGCCGGACGCAGCAGTTGATCGCCGAATTTGTATCCTTTCGAATATTCCGCGGTAACCTTGCCGTCCTCTGTGAGATCGACCGGCTTCATATCGACCGCCTCATGCATTTCGGGATCGAAATCCGAACCGACAGAGGGCACGGCCTCGACGCCGACGCTCAATAGGGCCTGTTCGAAGCTGCGTGCCGTGCCGATCACGCCTTCGCGAAGGTGTTCGATCTCAGGGTCGGTCTCGCTCGCGGCGATCGCGCGATTCAGATTGTCTAACACGGGCAAAAGCGTCGTCAGGAAATTGAACTGGTCCTGTTTCGCACGCGATTCGAGCGTCTTTTTCAAACGCTCGCGCATTTCGGAGGTTTCTTTTTCCAGGCCGCTCTTGGCCTCTTCGAACTTCGCCTGCACACCGACAAGCTTCGACTCGGCGGCCTCGCGGCGCTCGGTTTCGGCCTTTAACAGCTCCTCGAGTTCTCTCTCCCGCTGCGGCTTCACAGGCTCGTCTTTTGCAGGCTCCGGGTCGTCCGCGATCCTTTCGCCCTTTTCGTTAAAACGCCGCTTGTCGAAGACCGGGATCTTCGTTTCCCCATCTTCGCTGAACATTTCATCAAAAAAATCGTTTTCGCTCATTTTCTTTCGTTTGAACATCTATTTTTTTTGCAGAAGCCTGACCGTAAGGGAGGGCTAAACGGGTAACTTGATAGTTACGCCCTTGCTCACGCGCGGGCTTTTGCAACGAATCTTCTTACTGACGCGTTTCCGCCGATTTGGCTTCCGCACTTTTCGGCGTGAATTTCATTTCACCGTTCTCAGCCGAAACTATAACAGTCTGCCCGCTGCCAATCTCGCCGTTGAGCAGCTTTACGGCCAGCGGATTTTGCACCAGCGACTGTATGGCGCGCTTTAGCGGTCGAGCGCCGTAAACGGGGTCATAGCCTTCCTTCACAAGCAGCTCCTTCGCGCTTTCATCGAGCTCGATCGCGACGCCGCGTTCCTCCAGCATCTTTCTCAGACGTTCGAGCTGAATGTCGATGATGTTGGCGATCTGCTCGCGTTCGAGCTGCTTGAACACGACGATGTCATCGATGCGGTTCAGGAACTCGGGCTTAAAATGGTCGCGCAGCACCTGCAGCACATTCGCGCGAATGTCCCTGTCGGCAAGCGGATTCTCCGTCGCCGCCTGGATCTCGCGCGAGCCGAGGTTCGAGGTCATTATCAGCACAGTGTTCTTGAAATCGACCACACGGCCTTTACTGTCTGTCAGCCGCCCGTCGTCGAGTATTTGCAAAAGCACGTTGAAAACGTCTGGGTGCGCCTTTTCGATCTCATCGAATAAAACAACCGAATACGGCCGTCGCCGGACGGCTTCTGTAAGCTGGCCGCCTTCTTCGTATCCTACATATCCCGGCGGCGCTCCGATCATGCGTGCAACGGCATGTTTTTCCATGTACTCGGACATGTCCAGCCGCACCATCGCGCGCTCGTCGTCGAATAAAAACTCGGCCAAAGCACGTGCCGTCTCGGTTTTTCCTACTCCGGTAGGACCGAGGAAAATAAAACTTCCAACGGGTCGATTGGGATCCTGCAATCCCGCCCTCGCACGCCTAACTGCATTAGCCACCGCATTTAGAGCCTCGTCCTGACCGATGACACGAACGCCAAGTCCAGACTCCATATTAACGAGCTTCTGCATCTCGCCTTCCAGCATTTTTGAGACCGGCACTCCGGTCCACTTTGCAACGACCTCAGCGACGTCTTCTTCGTCAACTTCTTCTTTAAGGAAAACGCCGTCTTGCTGCAGTTCACTGAGTCGGTTTTGTTCAGTCTCAAGTTCTTTTTCGATCTCCGGGATCTTGCCGTACTGCAATTCGGCGGCTTTGTTCAGATCGCCCTGCTGGCGAGCGCGCTCGAGCTCGAGACGAGCCTGCTCGAGCTGCTCTTTGGCCGTCCGCATTTTTTCGATCTCTTCCTTTTCGGACTGCCACTTCGCCTTCATCGCCGACGACTTTTCCTGAAGGTCTGCGATACGTTTTTCAATGTCATCAAGACGCTCCTTCGACTTAGCATCGGTCTCGCGCGAGAGGGCCTGTTTCTCTATCTCGAGCTGAAGGATCTCGCGTTCGAGCACGTCGATCTCCTGCGGCAGCGAATCGATCTCGATGCGGATCCGCGAAGCCGCTTCATCGATCAAGTCGATGGCTTTGTCCGGAAGGAAGCGGTCGGTAATATAGCGATTCGAAAGCGTTGCAGCAGCAACTATAGCCGCATCTTTGATACGAACGCCATGATGAACTTCGTAACGCTCCTTTAATCCACGCAGTATCGCGATCGTGTCTTCCACCGTCGGCTCGCCGATATAAACCTGCTGAAACCGGCGTTCGAGAGCCTTATCCTTTTCGATATATTTCTGATACTCGTTCAGCGTCGTCGCACCGACCGCACGCAAGGTTCCCCGCGCCAATGCGGGCTTCAGCATGTTCGACGCGTCGATCGCGCCTTCGCTCGCACCCGCACCGACCAGCGTATGCAGCTCGTCGATGAAGAGAATGATCTGCCCCTCAGCCTTTTCGATCTCTTTTAAGACGGCCTTCAAACGGTCTTCAAATTCACCTCGATATTTCGCTCCCGCCAGCATCGAGCCGAGGTCAAGCGATACGAGCCGTTTATTTTTTAGAGTTTCCGGAACGTCACCCGAAACGATTCGCTGTGCCAAACCCTCGACGATCGCGGTCTTGCCCACGCCCGGCTCACCGATCAGAACTGGATTATTCTTCGTCCGTCGCGACAGGATCTGGATCGCGCGACGTATCTCGTCGTCACGGCCGATCACCGGGTCGAGCTTGCCTTTACGCGCGCGTTCGGTCAGATCGAGAGCGTATTTCTCGAGGGCCTGAAAATTCTCTTCGGCGTTTTGGTCGGTAATATGGCTGCCGCCGCGCATATCCGTTATGACCTTTTCCAGGTCGTCGCGCGAAACACCGTTCGATCGCAGGATGCGGCCGGCTTCGCCGGCCTTTTCTTCCGCGATCGCAAGCAGAAGGTGCTCGGTCGAGATGTACTCGTCCTCCATCTTCTCGGCGATCTTCAGAACGTCCTGAAAGATCGTGTTCGTGCGGGAAGAAAAATACTGCTGACCGCCGGAGACCTTCGGAAATTTTTCGATCGCGGCTTGAAGTTCCGTAACGATAGCTGCCGGGTTCGCCCCGATCTTTCCCAGGATCGGGCGCAGGATGCCTTCCTTTTGCTCAAGCATCGCTACGAGGATGTGTTCGGGCTCTACCTGCTGGTTTTGGTTCTTTTCAGCGACCCCGATGGCTTCCTGAACCGCTTCCTGGCCGCGGATTGTGAACCTGTCGAATCTCATAACTTTATTCTACACCCCGTCAGATAAAAGAGACGCAGGGGTTGTTTAGGACCCTGCGTCTCCGTCATCAGGTCAGACAAACGATCTATGCTTTCGCTGCTCCGCTTTTTGATTCGGCCTCGATCGTTTTAGGCTGGCTGCCTGCCTTGCTGCCGGTGATCTCGATCTTGCGGGCCTTGGTCTCTTCCCGCTTCGGCAGCGCTACGCGAAGCACGCCGTTCTCGAAATCCGCCGTCGCGCCGTCACTGGTTACGGTCTGCGGGAGCGTGAACTGCCGCGTGAACGAACCATAGGAACGCTCAACTCTGTGGTAGTTGTCGCCCTCGGTCTTCTTTTCGAATTTCCTCTCGCCTTTGAGCGTGAGCACATTATTCTCGACCGTGAGCTCGAAGTCGTCGCGGGACATGCCCGGAAGCTCGGCTTCAACGATCAATCGGTCCTTGTCCTCGTAGATATCGACACTCGGGCTCCAGGCGCCCCGGGCGAATTCGCCGCTGTCCTGCCCTTCAATATTGCTCGTAAAAAGCCTGTTCATCTCGTTATGCAGGCTGCGCAGCTCCCTGAACGGGTCGTATTTAATAACATTCATGTTAATTTTCCTCCCATAAAACAAATTTGCTCTTGGAAAATAAGCTAACTGATTAGCCTGATACGATAATAAAATATGAGTGCGGCGTTGTCAAGTATCGGTGCTTAACTTTTTTCGCCGGTTTTCGGTACTATTCGTGACAGTTTCCCGTTTTCTCGGTTATATTTAGTCTCGCAATTCTATTGTTTTGTGTTCCTGTTTCCCGGACTTCATTTATGAATGTCTTTCGCGAGGTTCTTTGGCCGCTCGTCGCAGTGGTTGCAGCATTTGTTGTCGGCGGCATTATCGTGCTGCTGATCGGCGATAACCCGCTCGTCACGTTTTATCATCTGGTCGGCAATTCGTTCGGCTCGCTGAACGACCTGGGGTATACGCTATTCATTGCAACTCCGCTGATATTCACTGGTTTGGCAGTGGCCGTGGCGTTCCGCTGCGGGCTTTTAAACATCGGAGCGGAAGGACAACTTTACGTTGCGGCATTTGCGACAGCATGGGTCGGGATCAAGTTCGGCGGCACCATCGTCAACATTTTCGGGAAGGAAGAGAACTGGTCATGGTATAGCCTGCCGTCGATATTGCTGATCACGATGTGTGTCCTGACGGCGATAGCGGCAGGCGGCATTTGGGGCGCGATACCGGGGATCTTGCGTGCGAAGTTCGGCTCGCATGAGGTGATCAACACGATCATGCTGAACTTCATCGGCATCGCGCTGGTCAGCTATTTCACGCAATATTTCTTTAAGATACCGGGCGACCCGATCATGCAGACGGCGGAGATCGGTCCGGCCGCACACATAACTCGCATTAGCCAGTTCATTCCGGGAATGCCGGATTTCGTTCCGCTCAGCGTTGCGTTTCCGCTTGCGGTTCTGATGTGTGTGTTGGTTTATATTTTTCTTTGGAAAACAAAGTGGGGATACGAGCTGCGCGCCGTGGGCGAAAATCCGAGCGCTGCGGAGTACGGCGGAATCTCGCCAAAGAAGCAGATCGTTATCGCGATGACGATCTCGGGCGGGCTTGCCGGTATGGTCGCGATAGGCGAAGTGCTCGGATATCGGTATCGCTACTACGATGGATTCTCTGACGGTTGGGGATTTTTAGGTATCGCGGTCGCTTTGTTAGGGCGTAATCATCCGTTTGGGATTTTGGTCGCCGCGATCTTTTTCGCGGTATTTAAGCGCGGCGAGATATTTGTCGACATTGAAACGAAATACGTCTCAAAGGATCTGGTAGAAGTATTACAGGCGATCATTATTCTTTTCGTAGCGTCGCTCCAACGATTCACGAGGAAATAGATGAACGAAATTTTCACAGTAACGTTTCTCGTGATCATCTTTTTTTCGATGATCCGATCGGCGACGCCGCTGATCTTCGCGGCGCTCGGCGGGATGTTTTCGGAACGGTCGGGCGTGATAAACATCGCGCTTGAGGGGCTGATGCTCGCAGGGGCATTCGTCGGGGCCGTCGTCACGTATGAACTGAATAATCCCTACATCGGTTTTCTGGCCGCTTTGGTCGCCGGCGCTTTGACGGCGCTCATTTTTGCGGTGGCGGTAATAAAATTCGAGGCCGATCAGGTCGTCGCGGGTTTTGCGATCAATATCCTTATGCTTGGGCTGCCTGCGGTGATCAGCAGCCGAATATACGATTCGGCCGGTTCGACGCAGCAGATCGCGCAGGAATTTTTATTGCCGGATTATTACAACCGCCTTTCGATCGCGTCGATCCTCGCATTTATCCTCGTTCCTGTTTGTTGGTATGTGCTTTATAAAACGCCGTTCGGACTGCGCATTCGCGCGACGGGCGAAAACCCTGCCGCTGCCGATGCTGCGGGTGTCAATGTCGTTCGGCTTCGTTACACCGCGGTTATGATCTCCGGCGTACTGGCGGCGGCCGGCGGCGCTTATCTTTCCATCGGGCAGTCGTCACTTTTCACGCGCGGCATGACGGCCGGCCGTGGGTTTATCGCGTTGGCGGCGTTGATTCTCGCGAAATGGAAGCCTTTACCAGTGCTGTTCGCATGCCTTTTTTTCGGTTTCACCGAGGCGTTAGCGATCCAGTTCCAGGGCGTTGTCAAGCTTCCTTCCGGCGAAGACATCCCGGTGCAGTTCATACAGATGATCCCGTATGTGTTGACTATAATCGTGCTTGCCGGATTCATCGGTCTGTCACGCGCACCGAAAGCGTTGGGAATTCCGTATCGAAAGGAGAGTTGAAAAATCCTTTAGCCACGAGTTTCACAAATTCCACAAATACTTCCTGTCTTGATTCGTGAGATTCGTTTAATTCGTAACTAATTTTATCACCGATGACTTACGAGAATGCCGTTGAAGCGGCTGAATTCATACGATCGAAGTATGATCATCCGGTCGAGGCCGCGGTCGTACTTGGCAGCGGATTGGGCGCGTTCGCGGACGAATTAGCGAAGGCTGTCCGTATTTCTTACAGAGACATTCCGCATTTTGTAAAAGCTACCGTCGCCGGGCATTCCGGACAGCTCGTGCTCGGCGAGATCGAAGGAAAACACATCGCGGTTCAGCAGGGGCGTTTTCATTACTACGAAGGCTATTCGATGGAACAGGTGATGTTCCCGATTCGCGCACTCGGAAGGATGGGCGTCGAAAACGTCATTCTGACGAACGCAGCGGGCAGCTTGAATACCGACATTCGACCCGGCGAACTGATGCTGATCAGCGACCATATGAACTGCATCGGCGTGAACCCCCTGCGCGGGCCAAACGATGATCGGTTCGGCCCGCGATTTCCTGACATGACTTCTGTTTACGATCCGGATTTGCAGTCCATCGCTCACGAAGCAGCCGAAGCGATCGCACAGGAAAGATTCGAGAATGGATCGGACGAAGAAAAACGCGACCTTCTGAAACGCGGCATTTACTGCGCGCTTTCGGGCCCGACGTATGAGACACCCGCGGAGGTGCGGCTTTACCGAATGTTCGGGGCGGACGCGGTCGGGATGTCGACGGTCCCGGACGCGATCGCCGCGCGGCATCAGGGAATGCGCGTGCTCGGGATCTCGTGCATCACAAACATGGCCGCCGGGATGGAAGAAGGCGGGATCGACCACAACCACGTGATGGCGACCGGCGAGCAGGTTGCTGACATTTTCAAAGAATTACTGAGACGGATAATTTCTAAGATCGGTTGAACAGGATAGACAGGATACACATGATGGCGATTTTGGTTCGCTGCACGTCCTGTTTATCCTGTTCATCCTGTTAGAATTAGGCTTTATGTTTATTGGCATCTGCGGCGGCACGGGTTCTGGCAAGACGACGATCGCGAGGGCGATAGTCGACGCCGTCGGGTGCGACAACGTCGTGCTCGTCGAGCAGGATTCGTATTACCGCAATCTCGCGGACATGCCTCTGGATGAACGCCACCAGGCGAACTTCGACCATCCGGACGCGATCGACAGCGACATGCTGGTCAATCACCTGATGCGCCTTAAGCAGGGCTTGCGCTTCGAGATGCCGCTTTACGATTTCGTCACGCATACACGAAGCGACGAGATCGAGGTGATCGAACCGAAACCGGTCGTCATCGTTGAAGGGATTTTGATATTTTCCGAGCCGCGCGTTTTGGACCTGCTGGACATGCGCGTTTTCGTGGACACGCCCGATGACATTCGCTTGATCCGTCGGCTGCGACGCGACATAAACGAACGTGGCCGGACGTTCGAACGGACGCTGAACCAATACGAACGTACGATCCGCCCGATGCATTTTGAATTCGTTGAGCCGTCGAAACGGCATGCTAACATCATCATTCCCGAAGGCTCGCAGACCGGCGTTACTCTCGATATGCTTTGCAGCCTCGTTCGCGAAAAACTGCAGGCAGAAACACGACCGCCCGGCTCCGCGAGGGCATCCCGAAGCGGACCCGGGCCGTCAGGGAGTGTCCCCGAGAAAGTTTAGGGCCGTTGATTTTGAATGAAGCATTCTGAAGAAGAACTAATTGCGGAAGCCGAGAAAGCGCGGCAAAACGCCTACGCGCCGTATTCCAATTTCAAGGTCGGTGCAGCAGTCGAATCGGAGAACGGTGACATCTATATCGGCTGCAACGTCGAATCGGCGAGCTACGGTCTTACCGTTTGCGCCGAGCGCGTCGCGATCTGGAAGGGCATCTCGCGAGGCGTCACAAAATTCGGCCGAATCGCCGTCGTCGTCGATACGGAAGAACCGACTCCGCCATGCGGCACCTGCCGCCAGATCATCTGGGAATTCTGCGGTGACGTACCCGTGATCCTGGCGAATCTTCACGGCAAAAAGGAAGTCGTTATGATGAGCGAATTACTGCCCCGAGCATTCGACTCAAAGTTTTTGAAATGAGCGAAAAAGAATTACCGGAAATACGCTTAGATAAATCGAAACTCGCCGTTGTCTCGGTCGACGATCGGTCGGACGAGATCGAATATTGGCGTAATGCGTCCACGAAGGAGCGCCTGCAGCACGTTGAACGACTGCGGCGAATTGTCTATGGAGATCGAGCTCAACGAAGACTTCAAAGATCTATTGAAGTTGTTAAACTCGAACAGAGTTAGGTATTTGCTGATTGGTGGATACGCTGTGGCCCTTCACGGCCATCCCCGCTTTACGAACGACCTGGACATAGTCATCCGGTCCGACCACGAAAATGTTTTGAGGTGCGTGAACGTTTTGCATGAGTTCGGCTTTGCCACTTCCGAGGTGTCGCCGAAACTTTTTTCGTTGCCAAAAAGCGTCGTTCGAATAGGGGCAGCCCCCGTAAAGATCGAGATCTTAAATTATCTGGAAGGTGTGGATTTTGATTCGGCGTATGAGCGGCGAGAAAAACGAGTAGCCGAAGGGATAACGTTCGATATTATTTCGTTGGACGACCTACTTACCAATAAGAAGGCTGTGGGCCGAGATCACGACCTTCTGGACGTTAAGGAGCTTTTAAGGGTTAATCGCAGTTCATGAAACAAAAAGCTATCGCAAGATTTTACCTATTGGTCGTCGTTGGCGCACTCACGTCGCCAGATGCGATCGCCCAGACCCGTGTCGCTTCAGTTGACCTTCTTATTTCCGGCGGTACCGTCGTCACGATGGATAGCACGAAACGGGTAATCACCGACGGTGCGGTTGCGATCCGCGGTGACAAGATCGTC
>JAICPV010000239.1 GCA_025929655.1 Pyrinomonadaceae bacterium | reverse complement strand
GATCAGGTTTTCAGTGTTGCCGAGTCTGTCGCCGTGAGCGGTGCGAAATTCTTTCGCGGGGGTGCGTTCAAACCGCGAACGTCACCGTATGCGTTTCAAGGAATGGGCGAGGACGGGTTGAAGATCCTGTCGGAGGTTCGCGATCGGTTCGGGCTCAACATAGTGACCGAGGCGATGGACGAGCACGGCATCGATCTCGTCGAGAAGTACGGCGACTGCATCCAGATAGGCGCACGCAACATGCAGAACTTTTCGCTGTTAAAGTACGCCGGGCGGACGCGAAAGCCGATCCTGCTGAAGCGCGGGCTTTCGGCCACACTCGACGAATTCCTGCTCGCGGCTGAGTACATAATGGCGGAGGGCAATTATGATGTGATCCTGTGCGAGCGCGGCATACGGACGTTTGCCGACCATGCAAGAAACACGATGGATCTCTCAATCGTCCCCGCCGTGCACAGAATGACGCACTTGCCGATCATCGTGGATCCCTCGCACGGGACCGGTCACAATTACCTGGTAAATCCGCTCGCCCGGGCCGGCGTCGCCGTCGGAGCCGACGGCTTGATCATCGAGGTTCATCCCTGTCCCGAGGAAGCCCTATGCGACGGTGCACAAGCTTTGACCCTGCTGCAGTACGCTGAGCTGGTCGATCAGGTACAGCGGATCCATGCCCTGGTTTCGGGTGAAACGTGCATCCAGTTCGCGGCTACCGAGCTTGTCGCTTAAAACACTAGCGTTTGAAAGGAAAAATCCGCGTATGTTCCCGAACATACGCGGATTTTGTGTTACGTTCGACGCCTTTTGCCTATCTCGCCAAACGAAACCTAATCATAGCACAGAACTGCAAGTAGCAGCTGGCCAGAGCCGTGAGGATCACCAATGTCATCGGTAAGAACCGAGATGTCTCGGGTAGCAGGATACCGACCGACCTTCCGTACATAATTCCCAAAATCGTCGCGAATACCGCGATGAGCACACGACCGAGTATCCAGCCGGTAAAATCGGGCCTTTCACCCTCAAACGGCAGGAAATACGGCAGTACGAGAAGCATGCCCAGGGTGACGAGCGAAAGGAGGGCATCAACCCCCGTGTATTGCACTGCCTGCCCGAAATCGACGGCAAGGAAGAAAAGAACAAAGGTCGTATCGACCGCGAAACGCTTATCCTGGGTGTGAACGAAAGTACTCTGTATGGTGCTGCTCATAAAGGGATAAATTCGCCCGAAGGCATTTCCGAAAGCCGATTATTCTTCGCCCGGTTTGCTGAACTGTTTGTAAGCGACACGAAAAAGCTCGGAAAGGGCTCTCGCCGTCTCCGGCGTAAGCTTTTTATCCGCTCTTAGGTGGGCCTCGACGATCTCCGGCATGGCTTCGTGCGGGTAGTAGATCACGGGCTCAACTTCCGAGGCCTGCTTATTCATGACGCGATCGATCGGCATATCCAGCCAGCCGGTCAAGCGTGCAATGTTGTCTGCATCAGGCTTTCCGGTGCCGTTTTCGATCCGCGACAGGGTTGAAGCCGAGACGTTGGTCACATCGGCGACATCTCTCAGGCTGAGCCCCAGCTCTTCGCGCCGGCGTTTGATCGCCCTTCCGAGTTCGACCGTATTGATAAAGTTCTCGTTTTTGTCAGCCATTGGTTAAAAACCTCCATGAAATCTAAGTCCCACGCGTGCACTCCGCATTTCATGGATAAAACATAACACAGCAAAATTTTAAATGCAACACCTCGTTTCATGCTTGCAACAAATAAATTCTGATGGTACACTGTTTCACAGATAGGACGGCTGTACGGTCGTGCATAACAATTAACTGAGTCGCGCAGGTCTGAGCGTGGCGAACAGGTGAACGAGATTGTCGGAGACAAGAGCGGCAACCAGACAGATCGCAAACTAAGAAGGTCAGGCAGGCTCGTTTCGAAGCTACAGAAGGAGATAGGAAATGAAACGAACTAGTTCTACGAAGGCTGAAGAAGCCATTGCGCAATTGCCCGAGGAGGCCGAACCGCGAAGTAATGTGCTTGAATTTTCGAATACGCTTCGCGAACTGAAAAAGCATGTTAACCCAAATCTCGTAAAACAGCGGGAAGGCTGGCGGGACAGAAACGGAAACGTTCAGATGGTCGACTACGTTGAATGGCACACCGTTGCCGATATTCTCGACGAAACCGCTCCGAACTGGGCGCATGCGGTAAAGGACATTAGGCAGATAGGTGACCTGATGACCGTCACGGTCGCGATCACGATCGACGGCGTTACTCGCGAAGGTATCGGCACCGGTCTGGCGCAGAGCGAGATGGGCATTAAGAAAGCCGAGCACGATGCGCTGAAGCGAGCGGCCGTAAAATTCGGAATTGCCCGGGAGCTCTATAAGAAGGAGTCGGATGCGATCGAACGCGAAGGCTCGGTCACACCGAACGAGTCGGGCGACGACTTCCCGCCTAATCCCATCGCGCGAAGTCTCGGCGACCTTGTCACCGCGAAACAGCTGGGCATGATCCGGGCGATCGCTCGCGAGCTGGGCATCGATGCGGACGAGGAGTGCAACACGGTGATGCGGTGCAACACGGACGAGCTCACAAAACGGGCCGCGTCGTCACTGATCCATCACTTGCAGGAAATGCAGCGTGACAATTCGTCGCTAACACCGCCGCTTAAAAAGGCGAGCTAACAACAGACCTCTCCCACACCAAACATGTTTTGAGTTGTGAAAAGACCCGTCATGCCTTGTCCACGAGGCAGATCACCTCACTCACAACTCAAAACTCCCTCGGCGTCATCTGACCTCTCTGATTTCCCATGGCGGTGTTTTGTCAATCCCGATTTACCGAGTGCTATAATCTGCAAACACTTTTGAGGAAGGGTCGATTAATGAGCATTGATCAAAAACTGTCGGACCTGGTTGGAAACTGGAAAGGGACCAATAGACTTCACGCGCCATGGATGCCTCAGCCGCTTCAGATGTCCGATTCCACGGCGACCGTCCGGTCCAAAATGAACGGGCAGTTTCTTGCGATCGAGTACACTTGGTCATTCGAAAACCAACCGCAGGAAGGATTGCTAATTATCGGCTGCGATCCGAGGTCGGACGCGGTCCAGGCAGTCTGGACCGATTCGTGGCATTCAAAGGATGTGTTGATGTTGTGCAACGGCAGCAGGGACACGGATGGCCGGATCTCGGTGATCGGACAGTACGCTGTTCCCGAGCACCCGGACTGGGGTTGGCGGACTGAGATAACGCACACACCGGGCGGATTTCGCTATGCGATGTACAACGTATCCCCGGATGGCGCGGAAGAGATCGCGGTTGAAACGGATTTTGAACCCGCCTAGCCTGAACGCTTCCCCTCGAACGATAGAGAGTCCGGGATGATCGCCGTTGAGATCGTACCCTTCATCGAATCGCCATCGACGGAGCCGCTGATCGCGAGGTCAACCGACTGACCTTGGATCTCCGTAATGGCCGTCGCTCTAAGACTGTTCCCCGTCACAGTTCCTTCGCTGATCTTGCCCGTACCGAGAACAGTATCGATGCTGCCCGTTACGGCATCGTCCTTTTGATCAAGGGTCATTTTTACGTTTACCGTCTGGCCCTGGAAATCTAATGCCAGTTCCCAATTCCCGGCCACATCGGCTGCCGCGCCGTTCTCATCCGCCTCGTAAACTGACACATCCATAACGTTACCCTCGCTGTCAAATATCTCGATCTCATCCGAATAGGAGCGCGCCTGGCGCAGGACCTCACCGCCATCGCCCACGATCACGATCGCAAGCTCATCAGGATTAATGTACTTCGCCGCGACCCGCTGCACGTCGTCAACGGTTATCGCCTCAATGTTCTCGCGGTAGGTTTGAAGATAGTCCTCGGGCAGGCCGTATAGCTGTTGATTCAAAAGCAAATTCGTAAGGCCTTCCTGCGTCTCCGCTCGGATCGGAAAAACTCCGGTCAGGAAATTTTTCGCATCTCGAAGCTCCTGATCGCCCACACGTTCGGTGCGAATCCGCTCAAGCTCGAAGAAGAACTCGCGAAGCGAATCTCCGGTCACATCCGTACGGACCTCGGCGGTCGCCTCAAAATCCCCCGCCAGACGTTTAGCGTCGAAGCGCGTGTACGCTCCATACGTGTAGCCCTTCTCCTCACGCAGATTCATGAACATACGCGACGAGGCCCCGGCACCGAGCACCTGGTTCATCACGATCGTCGCAAAGTAGTCAGGATCGGTCCGATCGATCGCAAGGTTCGCAAGTACGATGTTCGACTGGGCGGAGCCGGGGCGATCGACTATCGTCAAAGTTCTGCCGGTTCTCGACGGCGGCTCGACGAACTCGAGCGCTCTGCTCGAACCGCCCCTCCACGACCCGAACTTTTCCTCGATCTCCGTCAAGAATTCATCCCGGTCGATGTCGCCTACTGCAATGAGAATCGCATTGTCGGGAACAAGCGTTTCGCCGTGGATCTCCGTCAGCACTTCTCGCGTAAGTTTTTCGACGTCCGACGCCGACGGTGAAATGCGGGCATAAGGATGCTCGCCGTAAAGGATCCGCGCCGTCTGTTCGTTCGCGAGAAAGTTCGGCTGCGACCGTTGAAATTTCAGATGTTCGATCGTGTTCCTTCTATACAGGCTCAACT
>JAICPV010000268.1 GCA_025929655.1 Pyrinomonadaceae bacterium | reverse complement strand
GATCGCCGAGCTCGACTCCCTGCAGACGAAGGAAGACCGCCGGCAGTTCATGCTCAACCTGATATGCTTTGCTACCTGTATCGAAGGGCTGTTTTTCTTTGCGGCGTTCGCGTACGTTTATTTTCTGCGTTCGAAGGGGTTGCTTCACGGCCTCGCGGCGGGGACCAACTGGGTTTTCCGCGATGAGTCGGCTCACATGAGCTTCGCTCTCGAGGTTGTTAACACCGTCCGAAAGGAAGAGCCCGCGTTGTTCGACGACGCGATGACACGCGACATCGTCATGATGCTCGACGAAGCGGTCGAATGCGAGATGCAGTTCGCCGAAGACATACTCTCGGGCGGCGTCGCCGGCCTCTCGGTCGCGGACATGCGTCAGTATCTCGAATTCATCGCCGACCAGCGTCTCGCGATGCTCGGCCTTCCGAAAATTTACAACGCAAAAAATCCGTTCTCCTTCATGGACCTCCAGGACGTTCAGGAGCTCGCAAACTTCTTCGAACGCCGCGTCTCTGCCTATCAGGTCGCTGTCGCCGGCGAGGTATCGTTCAGCGAAGCGTTCTAGTGGTATGTCCAACACGCAAAGGCGTCGGTGAGGTCATTCTTACTTGCGCTTTTACTAATTTGCGGCTGCTTTCGCTCACTTTTTTTAGGTGACAGGAACCCCGTCTCTGCGTTAATATCTTGCAAATCATCAAACATATTGCGTCACCGATAGTGGAGGAACATTTCGATGAAAGTCCGAACATACAATTCGGTTCCATTGCCATTAGATAACCCAAAGGCCCTGGTCGAGAAGATCAAAAGCGAATCCGACGCGGCAACAGGCGGATCGTCGGAACACGTAAAAGGCATGTATTTGCTGGTGGGCGGACGCCACGGTATCGAGCAGTTTCTGAACGCGTCTTCCGGCGGGGCGTTCGTCGGTGACGACTTGACTGCCAAGATGATCCGTGTGAATCGCAAAAAACTGTCGAAGACCGTGACCGTCATTTGCGTCGCTTCGAATCGTGTGTGGTCGGGGTCGGGTGCCAATGGAAATTGGCAAAAGATCGCTTCCGGCCAGGGTTCGATACCGTTTTCACAGATCACCAGCGGAATGTGGGGCGGCGAGGCAAAATCGATGAACGACATTCTCGGAGCTGCCGGGCTTTAGATTTCCCGATTGCGGAAAACACTACTATTGCTTATTCGCAAACTCTCGGATGTGGTCGGTTAAGGGTTCGGCCACATCCGGTACGCCCTTGAAACTAGGAAAGTAATTCACGTCAACCACGACCGGACCGTCCGCATTTAACACCACGTCGAGGCCATAGATCTCAAGGCCGAGGGCACGTCCGCATCGTAAGGCGATCTCTTCCAGCGTTGATTCGACGGTAACGGATTCTCGAACATCGGTTTCGGGATGTTTGCGGATCCCGAATACGCGCTCGCCGATCACGTACAGCTTGAGCTCGTTCTCGACGGGTTCGATCAACTCCTGAACCAGCATACCATCCGAGATCCGAGCGGTAATGAGCTCCGCGCGATCGCGAATAATGTGTATTCCGTCGCCGTTTCGACCGAAATTCGGTTTGAGCAGCAACGCCGTTTCACCGGTCACTCCGAATATCTGACCGAGATCGCCGGTCACCCATGAGCGAGGCACCGGCACGCCCGCAGCGGCAAGGCGTGCGGCCGCGCGTATTTTGTTATTGGTATCGACGCAGGCGGAATATGAGTTGAGAATATTCGCTCCCTGGGTGTCCAGCACCGCCGCAACGTTTAGCCACAGCGAACTGTGAGATTTCAAAATGTAGAGATCCGCTTCGACTCGCAAAGTTTCGGGACTGATCGCAAGCGACTCAGCGACCCCGGTCGACACGTCAAATCCACCGGCCTTCAGCTTCTCGATCACCCGTTCGAGAAGTGGCCGATGCGCCTTGCGGCGAGCATAGGCGAGCATGAAATAGATCTTTTTCATTCTCCGCGCTCTTCCCAGGCACGGGTGATTCGGTCCGCGACCATCAACGGCGCATTCGGCACCCCCATCAAACTACCGAATGCACCGACATCCACCACGTACGGTTTGCCCCCGCTGACTATAAGATCGAAGGTGAACATGTCGATTGTCAAAGCTTTCGATATTCGGCCCGCGATCTCGCGCGTCTCGTCATTCACCTCTAGCGGCGTGCCGACCTTGTCCGAATAAGTTCTGAGCGGAAAGATGCGCCGCACCCCGAATATTTTCCCGCCGATGACGGAGATCTTGTGATCCAGCCCGTCGTCCGATGGATAATAACGCTGTACAAAGATCGGCGGGATGTCGCCGGCCGCTATTTCCAGTTCTTCACGTGTGGTGACGCGCTTTACCCCGATCCCGCGCGAGCCCATGAACGGTTTCACTATCAAAGTGCCTTGCTCCAACAACGGGACAAGCGATTCGCATTCGGCACTGACATACGTCTCTGGAATCGGTACGCCATGCTCCGCCAAGAGACGCATCGTCGCGATCTTGTTGCGGATCATCTGCACAACAGGAAACGGATTGAATGTCGGAGCTCCGAGTGCATGAATTGACGCTGCGTAGCTCGCCGCCATCGGCATCGCGATCGATTTGATCACGTAAAGCTCGAGGCAGACACGGATTTCCGTCAGCTCGAAATTCATTTGCCGCGGCTGTATGAGCTCGACACTCGCACCACGCCCGCGAAGTATCTCGACTGCCTCACCGATCACCGGATTTACCCGCTCGAGGATCACTCCGATCTTCATAACGTACAGATCAATAGTTAGCGTTTTGCCGGATCACGTAAACGGCACGCTACGAAAATATCTCACGATTTCGAGCCAAAAGCCGGTCCGAGCAAATGTGAACCATCCAATTTCGAGCGTTACCAGAATTGCGAAATAGGCCGCCAATGCTCTTTGCGTGGGGCCTGCACCCTTATAACTGAAGACGATCAAAGCAGCAACCGCAGTTTCCAGGCCGAAGGTGACCGCTTGATAGAGAAGCGGATGCGGCAGCATGGGAAAATAGAAAAACAATATTCGTCCGATCACTGGGTCGATGAGCGGGATCGCCGTCAGAAGCATGAACCGGCCGTGCACATCGGGCAGATGCCTGTACCGAAGTCCGAACAGATATGCCACTGCAAAAACTATCGATGCGTAGAACGGAAGATAATGTCCGTAACCCTCCGCGGCAAAGGTTGCATCATCCATCGACCTCAAGCGGTGGTGCGATAAAAGGACCCCGGCTATGAAGAAAAGCGGTGCGACAATGAACGAAATTCGACCGAGAAATCTATGCAGTGAATAACGGTATTTGTGAATGGCCAGCGGCTGCACGATCAGCAATGCAAGCCAAAGGGCCCCCGCGACGGCGTGCAGATGCGTATACCGGTCCGTCGAGGCGAAGGGACGAGAGAGATACAATGGCCAGAACGCAAGAACGATCAAAGGCAGTGAGACGGCAAAAATGATGCTCGCGATCTTTATCATTTCAAGAGTTGCAAGTTGGCGACTTATACTTTCGTGATAAGGTTCGACGCAAACGCGACGCAAATATAGCATAGGAAGATATGAACGGACAGATCTCGGAATTCATAAAACACCACTACCGCCATTTCAACGCCGCGGCTTTGATCGACGCCGCGGAGGCCTACAAGCGGCATCTGGATAACGGCGGGAAGATGATGATCACGCTCGCGGGAGCGATGTCGACGGCTGAGCTGGGCTTGAGCCTGGCGGAGATGATCCGCCAGGACAAGGTGCAGATCATTTCGTGTACGGGCGCGAACCTCGAAGAAGACCTTTTCAACCTCGTCGCTCACGATTACTACGAGCGCGTCCCCAACTGGCGCGATCTCACCGCTGAGGACGAACAAGCGCTGCTTGATCGGCACATGAACCGCGTTACGGACACCTGCATTCCGGAATATGAAGCGATGCGGCGGCTCGAAAAGGCGATGGTCGATGTCTGGACGCGTGCCGAGGCTGAGGGCCAGCGGTATTTTCCGCATGAATTCATGTACCAGGTTCTGAAAAACGGCTCGCTTGAGGAGCATTACCAGATCGACGTGAAAGATTCGTGGATGTATGCTGCAGCCGAAAAAAATCTTCCGATGGTTGTGCCCGGTTGGGAAGATTCGACGATGGGCAATATGTTCGCCGGCCACGTCATCACCGGCGACGTCGAAAACGTCCATACCGTCCGCACCGGCATCGAATACATGACCATGCTCGCCGATTGGTACACGCATGAATCGGAAAATTCATCGATCGGCTTCTTCCAGATCGGCGGCGGCATCGCGGGCGATTTCCCGATCTGCGTCGTGCCGATGCTCCATCAGGATTTGCAGCGTGAGAATGTGCCGGTC
>JAICPV010000287.1 GCA_025929655.1 Pyrinomonadaceae bacterium | reverse complement strand
TTGTCTGAATTTAGGCCGAGAACGATCCGTCCATCAGCCTGGACGCGAATAGAATAAGGGACCGCCCACTTGCGACTGACCAAGGTAAAATTTGTTTTACCCGCCGTGCCGAAACTCGGATCAAATGAGCCGTCCGGCTTAAGACGCACAACCGTCGTGATATTGTCGCCCTTTCCGGCCACGAGGATCTTGCCGTCAGACTGGATCGCGACGACGTTGATCCATTCGTGAACGGCGGCCGAGAAGCGGAATCTGACAACCCCTCCGTTGCCGAAGCTCGGGTCGAGAATTCCATTTTGATCGAATCGCAGGACATAACTGTCCCACACTTCCGGATTCTCGACATTTGCAGACTCTGCCGTAACAACGATCTTGCCGTCGCTCTGCACTGCAACATCAGTAGCCCATCCGGAGGCGACACCGTTATTTACAGTCGCGGAAACAAAACCGGCGTCGCCAAAAGATAGATCTTGACATCCAGACGAATCAATACAGGTTTGAGCGAACGCAACGCTGGATTGCAAAATAAAAAATACAATTAAACACCAGAGGTGAGTGCGGGCTTTCGACATGATCTTGGATTTCCTTCCTTGGGTCTAGATGGTTAAGACGAAAGAGCGGTCCCAATATTGATACGGCGAAAAAAAATCTTTACAAGTGATGCCTGATAGGTGTAACTTCACGGGCTACAGCTCAAATTCCACGCCTTTCGGAGAAAAATATGGCCCACTTGTCCCGCCTATCTCGTACTCTGTGTCTAACTATCACCTTGGTGGTTCTTCCACTGTTCGCCGTATCACAAAGCAACGATGAAGTTGAGCTCCGGGCGCTAACGGAAAAGTTTTTCCGTTCTTGGGAGAAGCTCGACGCCGACGGTTACCTGAGCGTTTGGAGCAAAACATCCGATGAAGGCAAGGCGAACTGGGCGCGTGTTCCAAAATCCTGGACGGTCTACGACAAGACGGAGCTGAAAAAACTTGAGATCCACAAGATTCTCGTTTCGAATGGCAAAGCAACCGTGCGATTGACTGTTCACTTTGCGGCCTTGAACAAACAGAACGGCAAGCCAATGGGCGGCTTCATGAACCGGGACGCAAAACTATCGTTCCTGTTTGCAAAGAACGAGGAAGGGTGGCTGCTGGATTCGTGGGTAGGGACTTCGAGCCAATTCGCGGCGGAGTTAGCGGCTCTCGGAACGAATGCCGAAAGGCGTGCACTTATTGCGACACATCGAGATCTCGTGGACGCAGCGTTTGTGAGTGACCTTGGTGCCGGCGGGCTAGATATCGGTTCTCGAGACGGCGACTATCCCAGAGCACTAGAAGTTACAAAACTCGCTCTAGAACTAGCCGAAGAACTCGGTGACAAAGACGTGATCAGCCAGACGCATTCTTTCCTTGCAAGTATATATTTGCGTCTCGGCGACATGGCTCTCGCCCTCCTTTCCGACCTGAAACATCTTGAGTTGGAGCTCGAACTCGGGGACAAAGGTAATCCTCGAAACGCAAGAAACAGTATCGGGGTTTCCTACGCAGTCCTTGGAGATTATTCACGGGCTATCGATTACTACGAGCAAAGTTTGAATACCACTTGGCCGCGTCCGGCGTCGCCCGAAGGCCAAACACGAGTTCTCGGCAACATCCTCACTTCGGCGCTTGAGATGGGAGATTTGGAGAAGGCAAAGCAAACTGCCGCAAAGCTTTTCGAAATTGCACAAAAGCATAACATCAAGCCGGAAATTGTCCGATCATTTCTTGGATTCGGCGACATGAAACGCGAGGAGAAGGACTTTCCCGCAGCCCGTGAATTCTATTTGAAAGCGGCGGAGAACCATAAGGGATCGCGCGACGATGGCAGGACAAACTTTATCCAAAAAAAGCTCGCCGAGATCGAGATTTTGAGCGGAAATTATTCTGCAGCACTTACGTATGCGCAAAACGCTACCGAGATCGCGCGTAAGATCGGCGTCCCGGACCTTAGCTGGGATTCGCAACTTAGTGCGGCCCGTGCTTTCATTGGCCTTAAAGAATACGCAAAGGCAAAAGCTGAACTTAACGAAGCCATAGCGACAATCGAGAACATGCGAACCCGGAGCATCGGAAGCGAGGCAGCCCAACAACTCTATTTCAGCACAAAGGCCGGGCCGTACCTTGAACTCGCCGCTCTCCAGGCAATTCTGGGCGAAAAAAATGAGGCCTTCGCCACATCTGAGGCTGCGAAAGCGCGCGTTTTGCTTTCTCTCCTGGCTGGAAACCGGACCCCGATAGCGAAATCTATGACTGAGGAGGAACGCCGGCAGGAACGGGCGCTTGCTTCGAGAGTCTCGGCATTGAATGTTCAAGTACAAGGAATGAACCGAAATCCAAGCGCCGACGGTGTTACGGTCGGAAAACTTAATGCTGACCTTTCCGCGGCCCGCGCTGAATATGAAAGTTTTCAAACAGGGCTTCACGTGGCTCACCCAGAACTAAGGTCGCTGCGAGGTGGGATGTCGGAAATATCCGTTGCCGATACAGCCACCCTTCTAGCTAAACGAAGTTCTGCCATCGTCGAATTCGTGAATGCGCCGGATAAGACGATCGTCGTCGTGATCACAGCCGGCGCTTCGAAGAACCCGAATTTGAAACTCGCGCCGATAGAGATTAAACGAGCGGAACTCGCAAGAAGGATCAACGACTTCCGGTCGAGTTTGGAAACCGGAGCGCTGGATTTTCAAAAAACTTCACGCGAACTGTACGGTTTGGTTATGAAGCCGGTCGAACGAGAGCTCGCCGGCGTAAGCGACCTCATAATCGTGCCCGACGGGCCGTTGTGGGACCTGCCGTTTCAGGCGTTGATGGATGAAAAAGGGAAGTTTCTTGCGGAGAAGATGGCGGTGTCGTACGCGCCGTCGCTTACGGCTTTAAACGAGATGAAGAAAAAGGCCGCGTCTCGGCGATCGAAGCGCTCGGCAGGTGCCGAGTTGATCGCTTTTGGGAATCCGATACTTTCGAACGAAACGTCCACGCGTGTGAAGCGTGTCTTTATGAACGAGAAGCTCGAACCGCTGCCCGAAGCCGAAAGATTGGTGAACGGCCTTAGCAAGATCTACGGCGCGGCAAAAAGCAAAGTCTACGTAGGCGCGGCGGCGCGCGAGGAAGTGGCAAAGAAAGAAGTTCCGAATTACCGTGTCGTGCAGTTTGCTACGCACGGGATCCTCAACAACCTTTCGCCCATGTATTCGCACCTGGTGTTTGCGAAAGACGATAAAAACCCCAACGAAGACGGTCTTTTAGAGGCTTGGGAGTTGAAAGACCTAGAGCTGAATGCCGATATGGTGATCCTTTCTGCATGCGACACAGCTCGTGGGCGCATCAGCGCCGGCGAAGGCATTATTGGAATGACGTGGGCTTCTTTCATCGCGGGCGCTCCGTCAACCGTTGCGAGTCAATGGAAGGTCGAATCGTCCAGCACGACGGAATTGATGCTCGAATTTCACCGGCAGCTTTTAAGCGGAAAGGTCTCAAAGGCCGAGGCGTTGCGACGTGCTCAATTAAAATTGATGCGAGATCCGAAGTACCGCCACCCTTCGTATTGGGGTGCGTGGGTAATTGTCGGCGACGCGTCTTAACAAAAGATCATTTTGCGTTTCTAACCTTTGCCAGTAATTTGCGCGCAATCTCCGATTTTGGATTTTTCTGCAGCAACGCTTGAAACTCACGCTCCGCTTCCGGGATCATTCCGGCATTGGCGTACACGATTCCCATCAAAAGACGTGAGTTTCGGGCTGTTTGCCGTGCCCGCCGAATTTCGGCGGCGTTCGCTGCATTTATGATCTTGAATCTTGCCTCGCCCGCCGGCCGCGTCGGCGAGACAACCTCTTTCCCATCCACGATCGCAGTGACCTGCCATTGATAAACCCGCCCGCGCGGCAGAGCAATACCCGGCGTCCATGTCGTTGTTTTCAGGTCCGGGCTTTCGGCTACTTTTTGGAATCTTTCGTCGTACACACCGACCTTATACGAATCAGCACCTTGCACTCCCCGCCACCGAAATGGGGGGCGATCCATCTCGACAATGCGACCGACCGGGCCGATCAGACTAAAGGGTACGCCGGGGGCCGACGGCCCCATCAGCGTTCCTACAGACGTTTTAAGCTGACGAGCTTCCGACGAAATATCTATCGATTGATTCGT
>JAICPV010000485.1 GCA_025929655.1 Pyrinomonadaceae bacterium | reverse complement strand
GGCAATGTGATTTCGCCGGGCCGCTTAACGGCAATACCGTCCGCGATCGTCGGCCTGAAAGGCGATTCGACCGGGTGGCCTGCTTCGAGTGACGGAATAACGGACGAGACATGCTCTGCCTGCACGCCGATCACGCGGACCTTGGGCAACAGTTCCTTTATTGCGACCGCGATGCCCGCGATCATACCGCCGCCGCCTATACCAACGAGGATCGTAGTCACGTCAGGAAGCGCATCGGCGATCTCTACGCCCATCGTTCCCTGCCCCGCGATCACGCGTTCGTCGTCGAAGGCGTGGACGTATGTGTACCCGTGTTCTTTGCCTAATTCGCGCGAATGTGCGACCGCCTCGTCGAATGTTTTTCCGTAAAGGATCGCATCGGCCCCATACGAGCGCGTCGCAACCACCTTCGTCAGGGGTGCGAATTCCGGCAGCACGATCGTCGCTTTAATGCCGTGAAGTTTCGCCGCGAGTGCCACAGCTTGCGCGTGATTACCTGCCGAACCGGTCACGACACCTCGGCTTTTCTCATCATCACTGAGCTGCGAGATCGTGTTGTACGCACCGCGAAGCTTGAACGAGCCGGCACGCTGCAAACATTCGGCCTTCAGGTACGCTCTGGCACCTACGGCCGCCGAGAGGCGTTCGTCGACGATGGTCGGCGTCGGGTTAATAACACCTTTCAAACGCGAGGCGGCATCGCGTATCTCGCTCAGGCTGACGGTCATAATTGTTGGAATTATAGGCTAATAGCTCATCCTCGAACAAAGGATTAACCTTCATAATTCGCCTGAATTCGGTTATATTACAGCTACACACATCGGTCGGAGGGAGAAATGGAAATCGGTATTGGGCTATTGTTCCTAATGTTTCTCGGCATCGCGTTGCTGATCGTCGCATGGAAAACCGTCAAGATCGTACCGCAGTCGAGTGTGCTTTTGATCGAGCGGCTCGGACGCTTTCATCGCATTGCGTCGAGTGGCCTGAATATAATAGTGCCGTTTTTCGAATCTCCCCGCGCGGTCTATTGGACAAACGTGCGCGGCGGGATCACGTCGATCGACCTCCGCGAACAATACATAGATCTGCCGCCGCAGCCGGTCATCACGCGCGACAACGTCACGATCAACGTCGACTCTGTCGTGTACTGGATGATCACCGACCCTATCAAGGCCGTTTACGAGATCAACGATCTCATCGGCAGTATCGTTCAGCTGACGATCACCGGCATGCGGTCCGTAATGGGCGAAATGGACCTGGATCATACGTTGTCAAGCCGTGACCAGATCAACTCGAAGCTGCGCTTGATACTAGATGAAGCGACCGACAAATGGGGAGTGAAAGTGACTCGCGTGGACGTAAAGAACATCAATCCGCCGGAGGACGTCCGCATCACGATGGAAAAACAGATGACCGCCGAGCGGAACCGCCGCGCTTTGATCTTGCAGGCCGAGGGCGACAAACAGGCCGCTATAACTCGTGCAGAGGGTGAGAAACAGGCGGCGGTTACACGTTCGGAAGGTAACAAGCAGTCGGCTATCCTCGACGCCGAGGGCGCCGCTCAAGCCCGCCTGGTGGCCGCCAGCGCCGAGGCCCAGGCGATCAATCAGATCGCACAGATCGTGGGCGGAGCCGATGAAACAACGAAATACCTGATCACTTCACGATACATCGATTCCCTTCGCGACATGACGCGCACGCAGAACTCCAAGGTGATCTTCATGCCCGTCGAAACTTCGTCCATGCTCTCCAGCATCGGAGCGTTAAAGGAGATCATCAGCGAGACCGGAGAAAAATCCGAACCGCAGCCGCCGAAGCCCCCGCGTGGCCCTCGGGAACTCAATCAGTAAATTCACAGCGGGGGCAGGCCCCCTTCCGGACTGCAAGAAGTTCCGTTGAGTCCTTTAAGTCGTCAGGCACGGTAATCAATGAATCAATTGATCGGGCCGCAGTCAGGAAGGGGGCTTGCCCCAGCTCGTCTTTCCTAACCCACATTCAACTCTATTCAACTTCGAATACAGCGACCCCGAGCCGAGAAGTTTGCTCTCATAAATAGCGATCTCCCTAACCAGAAACTCCTTCGATTCAAAAGCCGAAGACCGGTGCTTTTCGATCAGCTCTACAACTTTCCTGACATCTTTTATTCGCGCGATCGTGATATGTGGGTGATACGGTTTGCGGTTTTCTTCGCTGTCGAGCATTGCGGCGATCCTGCCAAGCATGTCGGTGTCCGACATCTGTTCGACGCGGAGCCACAATACGCTGGGCCCGCGGCGTTTGATGAATGTACCTGTACCGGCGATCTTTATTCGAAAAGGGCCTGCGGAGCCAGCCGCCTTCTCGACCTTCTTTGTAAATATCGCTAGCTGTTCTTCGTCCAGCGAACCCGCGAACTTTACCGTTATATGCATCT
>JAICPV010000359.1 GCA_025929655.1 Pyrinomonadaceae bacterium | reverse complement strand
TTCCAAAGATCGGAATGTTTCGCTTCTCAGCCTCTTCGATCACCAGCAGATCCGTAGCGTCCTTCTCAGGAATTACGACGCCAAGTCTTGGATGCGGATCTTCACCATAAAGTGCCGGATCGGGGTCTGTATCGCAACCGGGCAAGAGCACGCCGCCCAGACGGGAAACAATAGAGCTGATATGTTCAGTTTCCGGGATCAGCGGGATATGGATCGGCAACCCGCCCGCGGCATAAACAGCCTCGCAATAATCCCGGCCAAGATAGAATCGCCTGGTCGAAAGCTCAAGGCGCATCGTGATTCCGATCAGCGGGCGGTCAGCCATAAACTTCAATGTTCAAATATATCCACAAACGTGTCAATTTGAGCAATCGATATTAAAAACTTATGATTTTCATTTATGCGACCGAATTGCGCGACTGAACGAATACGATCTACGACCGTGATCATGGTGCGCCGCGACGGGAATGTCGCGATGGCGGCCGACGGCCAGGTAACGCTGGGCGAGACGGTTATCAAGCACAGCGCGCGGAAGGTTCGTCGTCTCGGGGGCGGGACCGTCATAACGGGATTTGCCGGAGCGACCGCAGATGCCTTCACGCTGCTAAGCAAGTTCGAGACAAAGCTAGGTGAATTTCAGGGTCAGCTTGAGCGGGCCGCATTTGAGCTCGGCAAAGAGTGGCGCACGGACAAATACTTGCGCAATCTTGAAGCGCTCATGATCGTCGCCGACAAAAGCGATTCGTTCCTTATTTCCGGAAAGGGCGATGTGATCTCTTCGGACGACGGCCTTTTGTCAGTGGGCTCCGGAAGCATGTATGCGCTTTCGGCGGCGCGAGCCCTGATGAAGCATACAGAGCTTTCCGCCCGCCGTATAGCGGAAGAATCGATGCGGATCGCGAGAGAGATATGCATCTATACAAATAATGAGATAGTTGTTGAGGAGTTGTAGTTTGGAGTTCCGCCTTCAGGCGGCTTTCTTTTATCAACCGATATTCTTTGGCAACACAATGGCCGGCTAAAGCTGGAACTCCGAACGAGAAAATGGCGATATATTTGGGCGGCGAGACCGCCGCAGCAAAACCAAAGTTAGATGACCTGACGCCGCGGCAGATCGTGGAAGAACTCGACAAGTATGTTGTCGGGCAGACCGACGCGAAACGTGCCGTCGCGGTCGCGCTGCGTAACCGCATTCGCCGTCAGAAGCTTCCACCCGAGATCGCTGAGGACGTCCTGCCGAAAAACATCCTGATGATCGGCACCACCGGCGTGGGAAAAACCGAGATCGCGCGGCGCTTGGCGCGGATCGCCGATTCGCCCTTCATCAAGATCGAGGCGTCGAAGTTCACCGAGGTCGGTTACGTGGGACGCGATGTTGAGAGCATGATCCGTGAGCTGACGGACGTCGCCGTCGATATGGCGCGCCAGGCCGCCTACGAAGATGTTAAACCGCGAGCGGAAGAAAATGCGGAAGAGAGGCTTCTGGATATTCTTCTTCCTTCACCGGCGTATTCATATTCGCCCGAAAACGGAGTGGCCGAGACTGAATCTTCTATCTCGAAAACGCGTGAAAAACTGCGCGACCAGCTTCGTCGTGGAGACCTTGACGGCCGGCTGATCGAGATGGACACGCAGGAACGGCCGAATGCGCAAATAGATTTCGTCGCAGGGCAGGGACTGGAGGAGATGGGCGTGAACCTGCAGGGAATGCTCGGAAATATGTTCCCGACGAAAACCGTGCGCCGCAAGATGAAGGTCGCCGAGGCACGCGATTACCTGATCCGCGAAGAACAGGAAAGCCTCGTCGATATGGACCAGATAACACGTGCGGCGATCCAGAAGACGCAGGATTCGGGCATCGTCTTTCTCGACGAGATCGACAAGGTGGCGGGCCGCGAGACGGGAAGCGGGGGAAGCCCGGACGTTTCGCGCGAAGGCGTCCAGCGGGACCTTCTGCCCATCGTGGAAGGAACGAACGTAAACACCCGTTACGGCATGGTTAACACCGAACATATTCTGTTCATAGCAGCCGGCGCGTTTCACGTATCGAAGCCGTCGGACCTGATTCCTGAATTGCAGGGACGTTTTCCGATCCGCGTCGAACTCGAATCGCTCACCGTCGAGGACCTTAAGCGGATATTGACGCAGCCGAAGAATTCGCTGATCAAACAGTACCAGGCACTCTTAAGCACCGAGGGAATCGAGCTCAAATTCACGGACGATGCCATCTCCCGCTTAGCGGAAATGACCGCTGAGATAAACATGCTGACAGAGAATATCGGTGCCCGGCGGCTCCATACTTTACTTGAGAAGTTACTTGAGGAAATAAGCTTCGCCGGCGCCGAACTTGAGAATAAGCACCAAAACATCGACGAAAATTACGTGAACGAAAAGTTAAGCAGTCTCGTGAAGGACCAGAACCTCCGTCAATACATACTCTGATAAGCATATGCAATATGCACTTTGCCGGGCCGCTGCTTTGCGTTCTCTGGTTAAGCACTTCGCAAAAAAAGCGCTCATAGCGGCTTTAGCACTTGTTGTGCTTAGCCTAGCCGGGTGTGGTAAGCGCGGGGTCCCGCTGCCGCCCCGTGAGCGGGTCGAGCAGCGTGCCGAGATCAACGCGTTCCAGCGCGGCAACCAGGTCGTGCTTTCCTGGAAAATGCCGGCCCGTAATGCCCCGGCGGGAAACATACAGCACATCGCCAGCGTGGATATCTTCCGCCTGGCCGAACCGATCGATTCCCCACTTGCAATGACCGAAGAAGAGTTTTCGTCCCGGAGTCTTTTGATAGCCTCGATGCCGATCACGAATGCGGACTTCGGTTTGAAAACGGTCAGTTACCGTGACACGCTTCAGTTCGCGGGTCAGCCGGTAAGGTTGCGGTACGCGGTTCGATATGTGAACGCTTCGGGCCAGCGAGCTGCGTTTTCGAACTTTTTCATGCTCGAGCCCGCGGCGAGAGTTGCGAATGCTCCCGCTTCCCTTGCCACCAGCGTATCGCAGGACGCCGTAACGTTGACCTGGTCCGCACCGACACAAAATGTAGACGGGACGATGCCGCCGAATATCGTCGGCTACAACGTCTATCGGTCTCCCTCCGCAACCGAAACAGGTGCGCTGCTAAATAAGACGCCGGTCAACGTCGCGACTTACGCTGACGAGGTCTTCGAATTCGGCAAAGAATATTTCTATTTCGTTCGCGCGGTTTCGGTAGGGTCCGGCGGCGAGCCCGTCGAAAGTCTCGAGTCGCCGATAGCAAACGTGCGGCCGGTCGATACGTTTGCGCCCAGCGCACCTTCGTCGGTCACCATCGCCGCCACGCCGTCGACCGTTTCCCTTTTCTTCCCGCCGAATCCGGAAACCGACGTAGTAGGTTATCGGATCTATCGCTCGACCGATCC
>JAICPV010000218.1 GCA_025929655.1 Pyrinomonadaceae bacterium | reverse complement strand
GGAAGCCTGACCGTTAGGGAGGGCTAAACAAAAAACGTCCCGTTTTAGCCCTCCCTTACGGTCAGGCTTCTGCCGAATTCGGAATGAAACCCATCAAGTTCAAAACTGCCTTGATCCGATCCGGCGCGTACGATTCGGGCTGGCATTTCATACCTGTCGACGCGAAGATCGGCGAAAAATTCGAGAAGAAGAACGGCTCGCGGCGGGTGGTCTGCACTATCAATGGCGAAGAGACCTTCCAATGCGCGCTGTTGCCTTCGGATGGAAATTTCGTGATCGTGGTCAACAAAGCGAAACGGACCCGGCTCGGGATAGCAGAAGGCATTAAGATAACCGTGGAGCTTGCGAAGGACGAAAGCAGATACGGCCTGCCGATGCCGGCGGAATTGAAGGAAGTTCTAAAACAGGACCGCACCGGCGACAAGCTGTTTCACAAGCTCACTCCCGGAAAACAGCGATCGATCCTACATTGGGTCGGACAGGTGAAAGATATCGATAAGCGGATTCACACCGCGCTGATCTTCATCGAGCACCTGAAAAAGAACGAAGGCAAGATCGTTCCAGACGAACTCACCGCCGAACTCAAGCGGCCGATGTTCTGATCAAACTGGTTGTTTGAAGGGCCCCGACACGCGGGGCCGAAAGGTCCGGCTTTATCAGCCTTCGGCTTCCGAGAACTTGCTCGTAGCCGTTTCCTCCGCTTCTCGTATTTTCGCCAGGTTCTTCGCCTCGATCGCGTTCAGCATGTCGTCCTTGAAATCGGGATTCGGTTTGTACCACGCCTGTGCGGCGAAATACTTCTGAAGCTCCGGGTCCTTAAATATGCGGCCGTGGCGGGCGTAAACCTCATTCCTTAATACTCGTAGGTCTTCAGCGAACATCGCCCCGAGCGTCTCGTCAGTGATCTCCTCTGTCGAAAGCTTTTCGCGGATCTTTGCTTCGTACGACGCGAGCAGGTCGACGTTTTGCTGCTCGACCGAGTTAAGGTTGATCGCTTTCTGGTTTTTCGCCGGTTTGTACCAATCGCGCCACGCGAAATAATCGCGTATGCCCGGTGCGTCGAATTTCTTGCCACGGCGGGCGTAGAATTCTTCGCGCAGGATGCGCAGCTCGAGCAGCGACAGGCCGATCAGTTTATCTTCGGTGAGCAGGACGGTCTGGAAATTGTCCATGTCGCCGATCGAGATCGCCGTCTTTCGTTCCTTCTCCTTTTCTGCGATGAACCTTGCGATGTTCTTTCGCTCGGTGTCGGTCAGCGCCGATGCGTCATAGGCCGGATTTCGCTTGTACCAATAGCGCTCGTCGAAATATTTCTGCAGCCATTCCTCGCTGAAAGTTTTGCCGTGGATCGCCTCGATCTCGGCCGCAAGAATCGTCAACTCCGCGCTGGTGTAATAGCGCATGTTGTCTTCGGTGACGAGCTTCGTTTTCCAGATACGCATGTCGCCGGGCTCGATGTATTCGTGCTTTTCGGCCTCGGTTATTCGGATCAGGTCGAGGTTTGCTCGCTCGATCGGTGTGAGCGTCCGGTTGGCGTACCCCGGATTCGGTTTGTACCAAGCCTGCTTTTCCAGGTAATCCTGGATCGAGCGCTCCTTGAAAACGCGACCGTGCTTGCCGAAAACCACGCCTCGTAGCAGCGCGAAATCGTCCGCATTTTCATCCTCTTTGAGAGGCGCAAGCTTCGCCTTGGTAAGCCGAATCTTCGCGAAGTTGATCTTGTCGAAACCGAACTTATTGAACTCGCGCCAGCGTGCATTTCTAGCAGCGATGTCAACATCCTGCGCAACAAGCGGCAGACTCAAAATCGCGAGCCAGAAAAGGATAAATAACTTAGATCTCATAAGACCTCTCGTATGTTTTGCTTTGCGATCTGGGCGTCTTTGCGTTGAAAAATCCGTTTCACGCAAGGGCCGCAAAGATACTCAACCTAATCGCCGGACTCTATAACTTCGTAGCTTGTCGTTATCGTCGCCGTCGGCCTGACGGTCGCGGCGACCGAGCAGTATTTTTCATCCGAAAGTTTAACGGCATCCGCAACGGCCTTTTCCGAAACACTACGCCCCTGCACGATATGGTGAACATGAAAGGCCGTGAACTTGCGCGGGTGGTCGTCGACGCGCGTTCCCCAGACTTGAACGTTGTAAGCTGTCACTTTTTGCCGCTTTTTCTCAAGGATGGAGATCACATCGCCCGCGGTGCATGCGGCGACCGAGACCAGAAGCATCTCCAAAGGACTGTAGGCAGCCTGCCTATCCCCTTTCATATCAATAGTTAGAGCGTGTCCGCTCGGCGGGGTCCCGATGAAAAGATCGTCACCCGCCCATTTTACTGTCGCCTTGTATGGAGTATCAATCATTCATTTTCGCCTCTGAAACGGTCAAGATATTAGCATATAAACCGTAGTCGGGAAGGCAGCAGTTTGAATGAACAACTTTTGGTATGAAAAATGCTTCATAATGGAGCAAGCGCCCTTCTGCGCCAACTTTTTAGGAGAAAGATCATGTATCGTCCCGGCAATAGATTTTCAGCTTTTGCATTCGCTATTCTTGCCTTCGTCTCGTTCACCGGCGTCACTGCCGCACAGCGTGCAAACACGAGAGAGGTGCGCGACACCATTCGAAGCCTCAATCTTAAACTCGAAGATTTTCAAAACCGGCTTTCGTATCAATTGGAGAGCAGCTCCACGGATCGTCGGATGTCGGATAATGTAATGGCCGACGTCCGCGAGCTGCAGTCCCGCGTTCGCGGCTTTGACCAGGACATAGCAGCGCGTCGCGACAACCGCGACACGTTAAACGATATCCTCGACGTTGCGTCGAATGTTAATTCGTTCATGCGGTCGAACCGGCAATACCGCGGACTGGAGAACGATTGGGCGGCGATCCGCACACAGCTCGACCGGATCGCTTCGAATTACGGCATTACCAGAAACTGGGTGACGAATGCCGCTCAGGACGACGATAGATATCGGCCCCAGATCGATCCGCAGCCGGCAATTCCGGAGTCCGCTTTGACCGGCACGTTCCAGATCGACCGAGCGCGCAGCGAGCGGATCGCAGATGTGCTTTCTGGTGCCCGGGTCGCCGGGGCACAGCGGCAAGAGCTTGAATCGAAATTGGAAGCGCCGGAGGAACTCGCTCTTCTTGTGGAGGGAGATCAGGTCACTCTGGCCTCTTCGAAAGCGGCACCCGTGACGGTCGTCGCCGACGGGCGTGACAAGGCCGAGGTTTCGAACGGCCGCACTGTCCGCGTTCGCTCGACGCTGGCCGGCGATAAACTTACGGTCTCCAGCATCGGCGGGCAGACCGATTACACGATCACATTTGAAACGCTGGACGGCGGGCGCACTTTAAAAGTTACTCGGCGCATCACGACCGATTACCTCCGCGAGACGGTCTTCGCAGAGAGCATTTACACGCGGACCAGCTCGACCGCAGGGTTGGGAATTCGCGGAAACTCCGACAATACAGGCGGCGGTTATTCCAGCAACGACCCGAACGACCTCCCGACCCGCAACCCGCAACCGCAGCGATATCCGGGAAATCAGTTTCCGTCGCAGCGCGCCGGTGAGTTCATCGTGCCGAACGGAGCGGTATTGGTCGGAACGCTTCAGACCGAGATCGATACGAAGGCCTCGCAAAACAACGACCGGTTCCGCCTGATCGTCGAATCGCCGAACGAGTTTCGAGGAGCCACGATCGAAGGCCACCTTTCCGGCATCGACCGTTCGGGCCGAGTGCTTGGCCGGACGACGGTGACGTTCAATTTCGACCGCATCACGATGACGGATGGCAAGGTCTACGATTTCGCGGGACAGCTGCAGCGTCTCGTCGACCAGACAGGAAGGATAATCCCGGTGGATAACGAGGGCACTGCTCGCGGTAAGGACAAAAATCGCGATACGGCGACGCGCGGCGGCATCGGCGCCGGTATTGGAGCGATAATAGGGGCGATCGCGGGCGGCGGTTCCGGTGCGGCGGTGGGTGCGATCATCGGCGGTAGCGTCGGCGCGGGTTCGGTCGCGATCGAAGGCGGTGGCGACATGCGTCTATCACGTGGTACCACGATGACCGTTCAGTCTTCTTCCCCCATCAGATAATGGCAGAAGCCCGCACGAATTAAGGGCGTAGAAAAAGGTCAAAAGCGAAAAGTGAAAAGGTGAAAAGGTGAGTGCCGATGGGATGCCTTTTCACCTTTTCCACTTTTTCACCTTGGTGCGCCCTTAACTACGTGCGAGCCTCTGCATTTGCGTGGTTAAATGCTTGCCATGGCCATCCTGCCCGAAGAGTTCGAACAGTACCGCGACCGCAAATGGCGCCGCGAAGAATCGCTTAAGGTCGAATCCGCGGAAGACGTCGAAACGATGGTCGAAGACCTCGGCATGTGCCTCGGCCTGACCGACGAGCGGAAGCGGATGCCTTCCGTTTACATCGCCGTCTGCGGCCGCCGCGACGCGCATATGCCGCGTAACGTGCAGAAGGACTTCGAAGCAAGCCGCGCGTGGGTGCTAAAGGACGAGGTCGTGGCCCGCGGCAAGGTTTATTACGGGAAGATCTGGAAAGGGCATTCGATGTTTATCGCCCCGCGGATGATCCCGGTTTTCAACGCGATCTGGGGCTGCACAAAAAAAGGCGAAGCCGGCGTGCTTTCGAAAAATGCCGTCGCGGTTCTAAAGATCCTAAGAAAGGAATGGGAAATGGCGACCGCAGATCTGCGGGAGGCCACCGGATTAACACGAACCGATCTTACAAAAGCGATCGACGAACTTCAGCGGCGAATGAAGGTCGTTCCCCAGGAAGTCGTTTACGCCCCGAAATTCACCTACATATGGTCCCTCGCCGAAGCACGTTTCCCCAAAGAACTCTCAAAGAAAATGAAACGCGAAGACGCCGTACGCGAAATTGCACGTGCTTACCTGAAAATGTGTGGCATGACGATGCTCGGTGAGCTCTCAGGCAAATTCGGTTTCTACCGCTGGGAAGCGG
>JAICPV010000125.1 GCA_025929655.1 Pyrinomonadaceae bacterium | reverse complement strand
CTTTCCGAAGAGAGGCATATTCGCCGGGTCGAAAAGATCGACGCGATCGAGCGGCAATACCGAAAATAAATGACCACGAACGGAAATTACGATCAATTGATCGAACAGATCACCGATATGGTGGTCGCGAAGCTGAACGGTGAAGAGTATTGTCCAACCTTTTGCCATGCGGATTACCAGCGAATCGTCGACGCGGGTGCGGAGCGGATAGGTGTCGTGCTCGGCGACTCGGCCACCGCAAAGGATTGGGCGGCCCTCATCGATCACACGCTGTTGAAGCCGGAAGCTTCGGAATCCGATATCAAAAAGCTTTGCGACGAAGCGGCACAATTCGGTTTCGCGAGCGTTTGCGTAAATCCGGGCTGGGTGAAAAAAGCGTCGGAGTTTTTGAAAGGGACCGGCGTTCCGGTCTGCACCGTCATTGGATTCCCGCTCGGCGCCACATTGCCCGACGTAAAGGCGTACGAAGCTCGCCGTGCGATCTTCAACGGTGCTCGTGAGGTGGATATGGTGATCAATATCGGCGCGTTGAAATCGGGCGACGATTGTGCGGTCGAGGACGATATACGGGCCGTCGTCGAAGCGGCGCACGAAAACCATATACTTTGTAAGGTGATCATCGAGACGGCATTACTAACCGACAACGAGAAGGTCCGAGCGTGTGTTGCTGCCAAAAATGCCGGAGCGGATTTCGTCAAGACATCGACCGGATTCTCGAAAGGCGGCGCAACGGCGAATGACGTGTCACTGATGCGGCGAACAGTGGGTTCCGCCCTGGGCGTGAAAGCGTCCGGCGGCGTAAAGGGAATCGACGACGCGCGTGCGATGTTCGAGGCCGGCGCAACGCGAATTGGTGCAAGCGTAGGCGTCAAGATCGCGCAGGAAGCAAGCGGAGTCAAACCCACGGTAACCGCCGGGACGTACTAAGCATCAAATTGGCAAGCGTTTTTGCGCGGCGAGTGTTGAAACCGGTCTTTCGGTTTGCTCGAATAAACAACTATGGCCGCCAGGAAATTTTCAGAGCCGCCTTCAAGCGAAATAACCCCGGCAGATGTTTACCTGAACCGGCGCAATTTTATCCGCGCCGGACTTCTGGCGGGGACGGCGGCAGCGACCGGCCTGACATATCGATTTTTCAATCCGCAGCCGATACAGCAAACCGAAACCGCTCAGATCACAAACGTCGAAACACCGAAGACCGAGTCGGGCGTCGGCGACCCAAATCTGTTCGAAGACATCACCAATTACAACAACTATTACGAGTTCTCGACAGACAAACAAGCTGTCGCGCGTAAAGCCCAAAAGCTTATCACGCGCCCGTGGACGGTCGAGGTTGGCGGGTTGGTGCAAAAGCCGAAAACGTTCGATATCGATGAGATCCTGAAGTTTCCCCAGGAAGAACGGACCTATCGGTTCCGCTGCGTTGAGGCCTGGTCAATGGTGATCCCGTGGGTCGGATTTCCACTGAAATCACTGCTCGATCAAGTCGAACCGCTTGGGACTGCGAAGTATGTTGCTTTCGAAACGCATTACGATCCGAAAGTGATGCAGTCGTCATTTGCAGCGGGCATCGATTTTCCGTACATCGAAGGGTTGAGGTTGGATGAGGCATATCATCCGTTGACGATCCTGGCGACAGGGCTTTACGGCAAACAGCTTCCCAACCAAAATGGAGCACCTGTTCGATTGATCGTGCCGTGGAAGTACGGATTCAAGAGCATTAAGTCGGTCGTCAAGATCACGCTCACTGAAAGCGAACCGCCGACCACATGGAACATTGCCGGTCCGAGCGAATACGGCTTCTATTCGAACGTGAATCCCGAAGTCGATCATCCGCGATGGTCGCAGGCGACCGAGCGAAGGATCGGCGAACTTTCGATGCGGCCGACCTTGATGTTTAACGGATACGCCGACGAAGTTGCAGGCCTTTACGACGGGATGGATCTAAGGAAGCATTTTTAGTTTGGAGTTCCAGCTTTAGTTGGCTTTGTTTAACTGCGATCCTGTTTATCAAATTACGCAAGCTAAAGCTTAAACTCCGAACAATGAACGACGTTCGCTTTTACAAACTGCTGATCGGCGTGAACGCTTTGATGCCGCTCGGCCTCCTTTTATTCGATTGGGCGAGTCAGCGTCTCGGCCCAAATCCGATCGAATTCTTCCTGAGGGCCACCGGAGTTCTTACACTTTCATTTTTGCTGATCACACTAGCAGTCACCCCGCTCAGAAAACTATTCGGATGGAACCAGCTGATCAAATACAGGCGGATGCTGGGGCTTTTTGCATTCTTTTACGGCTGCTTGCACTTGATAACGTACAGCATTTTCGACAAAAGCCTCGGGCTTTCAACGATCGCTGCAGACATCGTGCAGCGGCCGTTTATCGCGATCGGGATGATCGCTTTCGCTTTGCTCGTTCCGCTCGCGATCACGTCGACGAACAAAATGGTCAAGCGGCTCGGCGGGAAAAACTGGGCCCGGCTGCACAAGCTCACGTACGTCGCCGCTATCCTCGGCGTGATCCATTTCTGGATGATCGTGAAGTCGGATATTTTGTACCCGGCGTTGTTCGGTGTTGTGTTGGCGGCGTCACTGCTTGCCAGGTTGATGTGGTTGAAAAGACCGGCGGTACAGAAAGCTAGTTGATCCCGCGGCCGTATTTCGTTTTACGATAATCCGCACCTTTTATTTCGATCGTTTTGCACATTTCAAAAAGCCGGGAACGCTGACGAATTCCGATGCGGTCCTCGAGCGTTTCTTCATTCCCATGACGCTCGTCCAGGTAGTTGGTCGTGAAGATCGTGTGTTTTTTATCGTTGTAGCGCGTGTTGATGATGTGTGCCATCGTATCGCGGACCCAATCAGTCGGTTTCGAAGCACCAAGCTCGTCCAGCACGAGAACGTCGACATTCAGAACGGGAGAAAGAACGGCGAGTTCCGATGTATGCGTAAATGCGTTGTAGGAATCCTGAATTTCTTTCAAAAGCGAACCGAATTCACAGAACAAACACGAAAATCCGCCGCGCTCGGTTAGCCCTTTCAGGATCGAAACGGCGAGATGCGTTTTGCCGACGCCGACCGGTCCCATTAGAAGCAATCCCTGATCGACAGCCGGGAATTCCTGCGTGAACTTCATCGCGTACCGAACTGCCTGTGACTGCGTGGGATTGCCGGGCGCGTAGCTGTTGAAGTGGCATTCGCTGTACCGTCGCGGTACACGAACTTTTTCGAACGGGTTTGTCTTTCCGATCTTCTTCTGACACTCGCACTGTCGCGCACCTTTGCCGGCAATGATCTCCATTCCGGAGCCGAAACATTTCTGGCAAACGTCACTGCCGCCGTTTGACGAATTAAGCTTGCCGTCGTTCGACACGACCGATAGTTTCGTTTTTTCCTGCGACCTGGGCATAGAGCGGAAGCAGATTATAACATCACGACCCGGCAAACCGGAATAACCGCCGAACAACCGTTGTGTTAAAATCGTAGCTTATACAAAGCATTGAATTTATGGGCGTTTTTCGCAATCTATTGCTCCGTTTTGGGTTGGCGGACCCCTCCGTCGAGCGTGCCCCGATCAGCGTGTTTTTGCTTGACGACGACACGCGGCGGCACAAATGGTTCGCAAAAAGATTTGACGGCGACGGACTCGATGTCGCGGAAACCGTCGAGAAGGCGAAGGAGATGCTCGCCGGCAAAACTTACGATGCCATTTTTCTCGACCACGACCTTCTTCCGCATCATTATGAATCGAACGAGCATGGCGACGATGCTCGTACGGGAATGGCGATCGCGGAGTGGCTTAACGAGAAATCCGAATTGCAGCGGGCCGCGACAATAATCGTCCATACGCGAAACGCGGACGCCGCGATCCCGATGGTGGTGAAACTGCGCGAATCGGGCCGCAATGTCGAATACTGCGCGTTTCCAATGCTCGATCTGAAGATCAAAAACTACTGGAAGCGATAAAAGGTTCAAAAGTGAAATGCGAAAAGCGGCGAGGTATCGAACCTGCCGCTTTCTGTGTGTGCTCACTTTTTCGTTCATTCGTGAGTTAAGGTTTTGCTGGCTTTAAATCCTCCAGCTCCTTCTGAGTTTGAGCTATCAAGCCCTTAACACCGTTCTGCACTTGCGGGTCTTTTATCGCCGTGAGCGACTTTTCAAGGGCCATTTTGTAAGCGATCTTCAAAGCCTGTTCTTTAGGCACTTTTATATCGGGTTCGACACCTGTGCCTTCCCAATTCGTTTTAGAGATCGGGTTGATAGCACGTCCGATCGGGATAAACGCTGCGAAATGATCTGCGAGGCGGACCGTACCGCCAGGGTGCGCGCCGCCGCCGGTCGTTTCTCCGATGATCGTCGCCCGTTTTAGGTTTTTCAGGTTAAAGGAAAATTCTTCAGCCCCGGAAAACGTGTAATTGCTGGTGAGAACGTAGATTTCTTTGTTCGTAAATTTGATCTTGGCCAACTCCGGCTTCGTCCAGAACTCATCGGTCTTATTCTGTTTTCGCCAATATAGGTCATTAAGATGGACCGGTTTATCACCGAACAGATAAGAGGAGATCAACTGGATCATCGCCGGGCTTCCCCCACCGTTCTGCCGAAGATCGAAGATCAGGGCTTCAGTGTTTTGCAGGAAGGCCATTGCGGCCGCAACCGTTTCGGCTCCGGCCTCATGGTCATTGAATCCGCGAAGGTCGATATACCCGATGTTGCCATTCATGCGCTCTACGCGCTCGAACCCGTAGTTGACACGCCTATTGAACCAGCGGCCCTGCTCGACCTCATCAGCCGTCGGCTCGCGGCGGTCCTTTCGATCCGGAAACTTTTCGAATGAGTATCGAACCCGTAGATGTTTGTCTTTACTGACACTCTGCAGGTCGGCGGTCAGCTTCGACGCAAATTCGCGAGCGCTTGTCACATTGTCGTATTCCTTTGCGGACATGCGGCCGCGAATGTCCGATTCCATCTTTTTCGCGGTTTCCGCGAATACGTAAGAATCGTTGAGCTCCTTCAGAAGTACATCGATGACGGCATTGCGCGTCGCCGCGTCGATCGTCATGTCAGGCGGGGCCTGAGGCTGTTGGCCGTACACACGCGGGAGCGCCACGTATGCAATCGCTGCTATGAACAAAAATGTGAATAATTGCCTGTAACGCATAAAGGTCTCCTTTAATTAACGCTTTTTTAATCCGTTCAAAATCAGGTCTGCGACATTCGACGCCTTCTTTTCCAACTCTTCGCGTTCGCCCAGCTCGTACGCGCTGAGGCTGTAAGGCAGGAGCGCGTTTGTTGCATCTAGAACAGCCTCGGCCGCCTTTTGCGGATCCTTGAGTGTGAAAACGCCGGTCTTCTTGCCGTCCGCCATGACACGAGAGAAAATTCCGGCCTCTTCCCGAAAATATCGGCGCCGGCGGTCGAGCAGCCGCGGCCGAATGGTTGCCAGCAGCTCATTCAAGCTCTGTGAATAATGCTGTACGCTGTCAAAGCGGTACATAATACGCTCCATTATCATCTTGCGAAGCCGCACGTCCGCCGCCGCGCTAGAGGAAGCCATCTCCGACAAATTCGACTTAAGCCTTTCAATGATGCGGTCGATGTGGGACAAGGCGATATCGCCTTTGCTCTCAAAATGCAGGTAAACGCTGCCTTTGCCGATGCCAACTTCTTCTGCCAGGTCGTCGATGGTCATCTTCTTGTAACCATTTTTTGCTAAAAGTCGGTCCGTGGCATCCAGGATCGCGTCCCGAGTGGTTTTCTGTTTTGTTGATCGATTCATAATATGGGAAATGACCAAAATCGCGATCTGGTCATTTGTTAGACGAAGCTATCATACGAAAAGTTCCATTAATTTCAAATCAGGCGTTTCAGATCCCTGCAAGGTCCCATTTTTTGATCGTGTCGATGATAAGATTCGCAACCTTGTCAGTGACTTTTTTGTAATATATGTCGGCCTTTTTTTGATCGAAGACCGGGTGGCCCTGATTTTTCTGGTAGAGCCCGATCGATGAAGGAAAGGGAACGGCAGACCATGTTCCGGCGGCCGGGTATGCGGTCGTCATTTCGGGACCTTTATATCGTTCCGGATGAACAAGAGTGGGATCGATCGATTGTATGAACGCCGTTTCGTTGTTCCCCGCGTGGCCGCCGTCCTCTCCGAAAACTTCCTTCGTTTCGTCGGATGCGAACGACCACCAATTGATCACGAGCGTTCTCACGCGTTTTTCGGTGGCCACTTCTGCAGCCACAGATTGCAAAACGGACGTCTGCCCGCCGCCATGACCGTTCATGATTATGATGTTGCGGAAACCGTTCTTGACCAGGCCCTCCAGGATCTGTTTCACAAACGGACGATAGGCAGATTCGGTTATCTGAAACGCTCCGGGATACGATTCCATCGAGCCGGTGATACCGTACGGCAGCGTAGGGGCGATCATGGCGTTTGTGCGTTTCGCGATGGTCTTTGCCATAGCGAATGGAGCGGTATTGTCGGCGCCGTTATTTATTACGCCGTGCGGTTCGAGCGTGCCCGTAGGAAGGATCACGGTTTTGATCCTGGAAGGAACGTTGTCGCGGAATTCCATCCAGTTGATACGGTCCATTTCACGTGTCGAAACGATGTCGTTCTTTTCCTGTGCCACGCCGATGCAGACAAGTAGAAATGTCGCGAAAGCTGTAATTGTGT
>JAICPV010000414.1 GCA_025929655.1 Pyrinomonadaceae bacterium | reverse complement strand
CTACCGGTTTCTTATCCTGTGTTCGTCGATTGACCCCGATGCCGTCGACGGTCCCACTTCCCACGCCCGCCCTCGACGGACGTCGTGTTTGCCATGCCGAGTCCACGCTTGTGACAATTGCTTCGGACAGGCCGGCCATAAATTCCCGGTCGAGCGTGTCCTCGGGATTGAAGAATGTCTTGACTGTCACCGGGCCGGCGTGTGTATGCGTGGATGCTATAACGATCGAATCGCGATCGATACCGGTCCGGGCTTGGATCGTTTCACGAACTCCATTGACAAAATCCGAGGCGAGGGCAAGCACGTCCACACTTACAAATGCGACCGATCTTCCCCGGCTTTCCAGCACTAACGCGCGCGAATGGAGTTCATCGTGAATGCCCTCGCAAACGCCCTCGCGGGCTGCGAAGCCCGCAAGCGGTGCACCGATCGGCGGCGAAATGATTGCTTTTGCGAAACCTGCGTTCAACACGGGAGTGTCCCTCCTCAAGAAATGATCAATATTACATTGCGGAGATTAGGAGGCGTGAAAAAAGCATTCACGCCTTCTGAAGCAATTTTCTACCTTCAAAACGATAATCTCGCGCCGACTTGAATAGTATGAGGAAGAAAGTAAATGTTGCGGCCGGGGATGCTGCCGCGTAGTGCGTTAGTCAAAGCGTTCGCCCCTGCAACCTGTGTGTGAAATACCGGATTGTGCAGGATCTCGCGCGTAACATTAAACATATCAAAGCGTAATTCCAATCGAGCATGCTCGCCGAAACTCGTAACCTTCGCGAGAGACAAGTCGAGGCGCCGGGTGTAAAGGTAACGAAACGCGTTTCGGGGGATATTTCCAATTCCCGTGTAATTGAGATCGATCGCGTCGGGCCTGATGATGTACAATCGGGCTCCGTTTTCCCAGGCTTCCACCGCCGCATCCCATTCCTCATCGGTGAACGGTGTCATGTTGCCGAAGTTGCCGCGTTCGACCACGGAGACACCCGTGTTTGTGTGACTTGCGGCTGTCAAGAGGTAAGGTGAGAACGGCTGTCCTGACTGCAGCTGGAATATACCGGACAAACGCCAGCCGCCGACCAATGCGTTAACAAAGCCGCCTCGATTTAGAAACTTCTTACCCTGGCCAAATGGAAAATCGACCGTCCCACTCGTCACCCAACGATGGGGAATATCTAGCAGCGAGACTCCGCGGCCGGCGCTAAAATCCCGGTTGTCCGGCAGGAATGCGTGATTCTGCCCTAACGAATAGATCTCCGCACCTTCGTCGATCGATCTGGACCATGTATAGGTGGAAAGAAAACCGTAGCCGTCGGAGAATCGCTTTTCGAACTCAACGGTTAGAGCGTTGTACTCCGCCTCCAATGCACTTTCGACGATATTTGAGGTGATCGAGAAGTTATCATACGGACGCCTCACCCACGGATTTGTTTGATCGACACAGGACAGACATGCGGGAGTATTACTAAATGTGGGTTGATTGAAAAACCACTGTACGGGTAAGTTTTTTGTCTTTGAGCCTTTATAGCTCACATCGACCACCATATTCCGAAAGATTTCGTGCTGAACACCCACGCTCCATTGATGCGATTGCGGTGTCTTGTACGAACCGAGACCGGAGATACTGATGACCGGCTGGCCATTAAATATCGTCGGGTTTACATTTGCGGGGAAGCCGATGGAGATTCCGCTGCCGCCCGGCGGGGTAAGGCTGCTGGATGGAAACGGGTCAGCGAAAGTCGTGGAAGGCGTGAGGAAGTTCGAGGTTACCGGCGTGAAAGTTCCGGCGCGAAGCGGGCCGTAATAGAGCCAGTGAAAGAACTGAGAAGTGTCCGTGTAGAATAATCCATAACCGGCCCGGATCACCGTCCGTTCGCTGTCAAAAGGCCGATAAGCAATTCCGATCCTAGGTGCAAAATCGTTTTTGTCGGTTTCGACAACCCGTTTCCCGGTACAACACACTACATTCGGGTTGTTTGCCGCGGCCGCGACATCCGGATCAGCGACCATCAATATCCCTTCGCCGGTCAAATCGACCCGCCTGCCGCCGAGATTTTCGTCGGCGAATGGCTGGTGAAGCTCATATCGCAGTCCGAGATTTATCGTCAACCTATTCGAAATTTTCCAATCGTCTTGAACGTAGACCGCCCACGGCATTTGCTGGACCTGTGCGCCGTTAGGACGGGTAAGGGAATGGCTGCTCACGTTCCCGAGCAAGAAATCCGCCATCGAGTTGGCTCTCGCAGCCGTCAGGCCGCCGCTGTTGCCGGTGCTGAACTGCCCGTTGAAATTGAGGATTCCATTCGACTGTATTCTATCGATGTTGTTGAAGCGATTGTGATCCGCCTTGAATCCGAACTTAAGATTGTGTCGGCCGCGAGAATACGATAGATTATCTGCGATTTGATACGTCGTTTGATCTGTTTGCAGAACCGAAGCGGTGAAGCCGCCATAGTTGAGTGTTCCGCCAGCCGTTAGGAAAATCCCCGGCAAAGTATTCAGAACGGTATTGTTGTTGCCGAGCCCAAACTGGGTCGGATCGACCTCGGTGATATTGTCGCCATATTCACCGCGGATGTATCCGACGCGGAACTCGTTCACTAGTGCGGGCGTGAAGATGTGCGACCACACGCCGTTGAACACCTTCCCCTTTCCCTGGAGATCCTTCTGCTGATATGGAAGCACGAGCTCGCCGTCACGCGCGTTGTCCTGCCATGTGTAGCGGCCGTATATGCTGTCACGGTCCGAAAGGCGGCGGTCGATCCGGATCGAGAACTGGTTGTTAACAAAATTGTTGCCTGAAGGCCCAGCAAAGTTTGTATCCGGATTTGGGAAGTTCGGTAGCGGTTGAACCGCATTGATAAGTGACAGTGCGGTTGTATTTATTCGCTCGACCGGGATCCGGTTATTCGCAAACGGTTGTCGAATGAACCGAGGATTCAGCGGCGATTCGGTTCCGGAAAAAAGCGGGTTGGCAACCGTCGTT
>JAICPV010000178.1 GCA_025929655.1 Pyrinomonadaceae bacterium | reverse complement strand
TCGACCGCGCCCAGATAGCGATCACGCGACATGTTGGATTGTACGCCGGATGCAGAAAGTTCGCCGGCCCCACGATGCCTCGCTGTTAAAGGCCCATCTGCTAATAGATCAAAAATGTCCTTTCCATTTTCACGCCCGCTGGAGGATGTGGAGCCGGTCGCATAATCGTGGATGATAAGCGAATCGAACAATGCGAGGCAGATGTCCGGTTCGGCTGTTACGCCGTGCCGCGAGCGTAGGCCCTGAAGCTTTAAGCCGAAGTCGTACGAGATCGTGAAGATCGCGGCGAGCCCGCGATCAAGGTGTTCCTCCAACGATCGGAGGGTGTCATCGGCGGAGCCACGAAGCACAACAGTCTCGACCGGGCCGATTCCCGCGATCAGTAGATGCGAGCCCAAATGTCCAACGCCGCAACTGTCGAGGACCGAGATCCGCCGGCCGTCTTTCGAAAGTTCGATCAGCGACCGCACCAGCACGTCAGCGGAAATGTCCGTCGATACTAACACGGGCGCGATTTTAACACGCGGCTTCCAGTCGCATTTCGAACGATTTTCGGTGTAACATACCGCAGACTGTTCGTACTCCCGCACTCGAACGAAATCTATGGCATTTGAAACGGACGAAAGACAGGCACTACTGCGTGGACTTGGACTAGCCGCCGCGATATCGGTGATCATCGGCAACGTCATCGGAACCGGCGTTTTTCTGAAAGCGCGGGTCATGACTTGCAATGTCGGCGACGCGACCTGGGTGCTCGTTGCGTGGATCGCAGCCGGGCTGCTTTCGCTCGCAGGGGCGCTTACTTACGCCGAGTTGACCGCGATGAAGCCGATGGCGGGCGGCGAATATGTTTTTCTTCGCGACGCTTACGGCCGTCTTTCAAGTTTCCTGTTCGGCTGGATGCAGATGTTTATTGCAAAGCCAGGCTCGCAGGCGGCCGCCGGAATGGCCTTCGCTATCGGACTTAACGACTTTCTCGGCGGCGGGCGCTTGGGTGAAGCGGTCTTTCTGAAAACATCCTTCATCGAGATCTCAATGATCCAGGTCGTCGCGCTCATGGTGATCGTCATTTTTACTACGCTCAACGCCGCGACGGTCACCGTGAGCGGGCACATCGCGACGGTTTTGACCGGAGTTAAGATCGCGCTGATCGCTTTTGTCGGGGTTGGCGCTTTCGTGTGGGCGACGGGAGATTTCTCGCATTTTTCGATGGTCGACACCGGCGGGACCTGTGAAAAGGTTGCCGAGAACGCGCGATTCGGCTCCGCATCCTACAGCTTCGCCGCGGGTTTCGGTGCCGCGATGCTCGGAGCCCTATGGGGTTACGACGGATGGAACAATCTGACCTTCGTTGCCGGTGAAGTGAAGGACCCGAACCGTAATATTCCGCTCGCCATAATCGGCAGCACCATTCTCATCATCCTGCTGTACGTTTTCGTCCACATCGGCTATTTCTACGTCCTCGATCCGACCGCCATCGCATCCGTCCCAGCAAGTTCATCGGTTGCTAAGGTCGTCGTCAGCGGATTTTTCGGCGGCGATGTTACAACTTTCGCTACCGGGTTAGCGGTCGTGGTGTTTACCGTCGGCTTAATGCTTTCATCGCTCGGGACGCTTCACACGTCCATCCTTTCGGGCTCACGCGTTCCCTATGCGATGGCTCATGACGGGCTAATGTTCCGGGGGCTCGGAAAACTTTCGATCACTCGCGTCCCAGTGCGTGCACTGTTATTTCAGGGATTCCTTGCGTCGGTTCTTGCACTTTCAGGTTCCTTTGACACGCTAACGGATTACGTCGTATTCGGCTCTTGGATCTTTTATGCCCTGGTGACGTCGTCGATCTTTGTTTTCCGTCGTAAACACCCGGACGCGCTCCGGCCGTACCGAGCATGGGGATATCCGGTGGTGCCCGTCGTATTTTTGCTTGTGGCAGGTTGGCTTTTGATCAATACGCTTGTCACCAGTCCGACACAATCTTTCACCGGACTCGGCCTGATAATTCTAGGGCTTCCGGTTTATTATTATTTGAATAAACCACCGACCGATCCGGCTGAACGAAATGACTAAGAACAGCGACCAAAATAGCGATCAGGATCGTCGCAGCGAGGAACGCGTCCGCGTGGCGGCCGATATAGAATGGGCGACCGGAGGTGAAATGAATCGCGACCGCCTCGGCGATCTTAGCTCGAACGGCTGTTTTGTCCTTGCTTCCGGCGATTTCTCCGACGGAGAGATCGTCCGCCTTTTCTTCCCTATGACCGATGGATCAAAGCTTGAGGTCCTCGCGGAGATACGTAACTACGTAGAAGATATCGGCTTTGCGGCACGGTTCATGAATCTTTCCGACGCGCATCAGGAGTTCATTCGGAGCTTCGCCGAACTCCATCAGATGGCTGATACCGAGACCTGAAAACTTCGAAAGCCCTGTGGTAAAATCCGCGCAGATGGCCCTCACGCTTGACACGCCGATCGTCGAATTGCCTCGTCACGGCACAGGAAAGCTTACGGGCTACATGGCGAAAAAGCTCGCTGATGCGGTTGCCTCGTTCGCCGAAAAAAAAGAGCCGGGCGACGCGACAGTCGAGGACCTTCTAAATTACTTCCCTTCACGTTATGAAGACCGTTCGAACCTGACCACGATCGATCAACTGTCGCCCGGCACTGAAGCCTCCATCGAGCTTTATACACGTTCCGCTGGCGCATTCGAGGTCCGAAATAATCGCAACCCTAAACAAAGACTATACATATATGAGATCGCCGCGACCGATCGCCACCGACAGATGAAGCCGGTCTTGGTTTGGTGGTTCCTTTCCGGAAAAAACGCCAAACACATCGTCGAGTATTACAACGATCGCTTTGGAAAAGGGTCGCGTTTCGTGGCTCACGGCGAATGGCGCTGGAGCGAGCGGCGGAATGCATTCGAATTGAAATTAAACAAACCGGATGAACTGGAGATCCTGCCGAGCGATGACGATTCGAACGTATTCGGCCTGCTGGCGAACGAACCCGCCGGCAACAAGGCTGAAGATCGAACTTTGGACGAAGATGTAGGCTCACCCGAATTCGACATGGTCCACACCGCGCGCCGCGTGCCGGTCTACCGAAAGCTCGGCCCGTTCCAGACAAAACGGCTCCGTGAGATCATTTACGACGCGAACAAGCAGCTCGACCCGCGTTCCGTCCCGGAAAATCTTCCGGGCGAGTTGGTAGGGAAATACAAGCTTCTTTCACGGTCGCAAGCCATCACCGAAATACATTTTCCGCCGGAGAGCTCGGCCATCTCGGATTACGACCGTTTCCGAAGCGAAGCGCATCGGCGTTTGATATTCGAAGAATTCTTTTGGCTATCGTTTGCACTACAACTGATCCGCGGTGAACGACGAAAGGCGCCGAAGGGCACGGTGATCGAGATCAGCGACGAAACGCTTGAGCGTGCGCACCGGCTTTACGATTTCGATCTGACGAATGCGCAGCAGCGCGTGCTCTCTCAGATCCTTGAGGATATGGCATCGGATGCCCCTATGAACCGTTTGCTGCAGGGCGACGTCGGCAGCGGCAAGACGATCGTCGCATTCCTCGCAATGTTCGCAGCGGTGGAAAATGGTTACCAGGCGGCACTCATGGCGCCGACGGAGATACTCGCCGAACAGCATTTTCAAAATGCAAAGCGAATTTTCGAGGGCACCGGCTACAACGTCGCTCTTCTTACCGGCGGTGTAAAGGCCGCGGATAAACGGAAGGTCCACGCTGGGATCGAAAATGGCGAAGTTCATTTGGTCATCGGCACGCACGCGATCATTCAGGATGCTGTGAAATTCGAAAACCTCGGGCTCGCGGTTGTGGACGAACAGCACCGGTTCGGCGTGCTCCAGCGGGCCGAGCTGACGGGCCGCGGATACAACCCGGACGTGCTTGTGATGACCGCCACGCCGATCCCCCGTTCACTCGCGATGACGGTTTACGGCGATCTCGACGTTTCGATCATCGATGAAATGCCGCCCGGCCGCACGCCGATCAAAACTGTCGTTCTGGGCGAAGACCAGCGCCCCGGTGTTTACAAAGGCATCGCTCGCGAGATCGATCTCGGCCGCCAGGTCTATGTCGTTTATCCGCTGGTCGAGGAATCCGAAAAGCTCGACCTTAAAGCGGCGACGAAAATGTTCGAGGAGCTGCGAGACCGCATATTCCCCGACCGCCGTGTGGGGCTGATCCACGGCCGTATGAAAGCCGCGGATAAAGAAGAAACTATGCGGCGGTTCGTTTCGCGCGAGATCGACATTCTCGTTTCGACCACTGTTATCGAAGTTGGCGTCGACGTCCCGAACGCGTCCTTAATGGTCGTCGAACATGCCGAACGCTTGGGACTTTCGCAACTTCACCAGCTTCGTGGCCGCGTCGGCCGAGGTGCCGAACAAAGCTATTGCGTGCTCCTTACCGGTGATAAAAAGACGGCCGTCGCTAAAGAGCGGCTTGGGATCATGGAAGAAACCAACGACGGTTTCAAGATCGCCGAAAAGGACCTTGAGATACGCGGCCAGGGTGAGGTCCTTGGTACCAGACAATCCGGGATTCAAAATTTCCGCCTCGCAAATATCGTTCGCGACTTCGAAATACTCGAAGCCGCTTCAAAGGAAGCCGAGTACTATCTGACAAAAAAACGGACATCCAAAGAAACTGCCGCGATGGTCGAAATCGTACACCGCTCGCATCGTGTGAAACTCGCCGGCGTTGGCTGAAGCAATACTGTTGGCGAGGTGGGACATCATTGTCAGAACCAGGAACGTGATCGGGTTCGTCAATTCTTAAGCACGTGCAAGCCGACCTCACAAACGCTACAATCTTGAAATGCGGATCATCGCCGGCGAATTTCGCGGCCGCGTGATAAAAAGCCCGACGGATTCCAGAACGCGTCCCACCTCAGACCGTCTTCGCGAAACACTTTTCAACGTACTCGCCCCACGCATCGAAGGTGCGCGGTTTCTTGACCTCTGCGCCGGTTCGGGTGCGATAGGGATGGAAGCACTCTCGCGAGGGGCCGATCACGTGACGTTCGTGGACCGTTCGAGGAAAGCGTGCGCGCTGATCGAGGAGAACCTGGACCTGCTCGGCATTCCCGAGGCAAACACCGATGTTTACGCTTTATCGGCAGAAAACTTCGCGGGGCGAAAACACGAAAATAGCTGGGATATCGTTTTCTACGATCCGCCCTACGACTCGAAATACGAGCTTGTTCTTTTCGAATTCGGCACGGCCGAAAGCAAACTTTTGAACGAAAGCGGTATTCTGATCGCCGAACACCACACAAAACATCAATTGCCGGACGCGGCACAGAACCTCCGGCGATGGCGGATATTAAAACAGGGCGAAACCAGCCTTAGTTTCTATGAAAGGTCTTAGTTTGGAGTACCCGCTTTAGCGGGCTTTGTCGAACACCAGATGTCTGCCCATCAAACCGAAGCCGCCTAGAAGGCGGTATTCCAAACATGAAAATACTTGTCTGGCTACTGCTGTGCGTCATCTGGGGAACGACGTGGATCTTCATTAAGATCGGCCTCGAAGACCTGCCGCCGATCACCTTCGCGGCCGCACGATTCGTCCTCGCGGTGATCGTTATGGCCCCGTTGATCAAGCTGTTGAAATTTGAAATGCCGCTGGGCCCGTCACAATGGAAACTGATCGCGCTGACTGGCTTCCTGCAGTTCTCCGTGAATTACAGCCTGGTTTTCTGGAGCGAGCAGTACATT
>JAICPV010000314.1 GCA_025929655.1 Pyrinomonadaceae bacterium | reverse complement strand
GAAGTGGTAAGTGGTAAGTCGTTAGTGGTAAGTGAAAAGAAAAATCCTCAGATTCTCAACTTACCACTTACCACTTTTCACTTACCACTTTATTTAACTCTTTCCATATATTTCGCTTCCGCCGGATTGACGCGAATCTTTTCGCCTTCGGCGATGAACGGCGGGACCATCAGTGTTACGCCGTTTTCGAGCGTGGCGGGTTTGTTGGAGTTCGATGCGGTCGCGCCTTTGAGCTGCGGCTCCGTGCGGGTTACGGTCAATTCCATCGAAGCCGGAAGCGCGACTCCGATCGGCTGGCCGTTGTAGAACTCTACCTCGATCTTCAGCCCCGGCATCAGCCATTGCGCCGCGTCGCCGAGTTCGTCCTCGGTCAGGGCCACCTGCTCGTAGTTTTCCGAGTTCATGAAATGGTGGTGCGAGCCGTCGGAATAGAGATAATCCATCTTGTGCTGCTCGAGGATGACGCGTTCGAGCGTGTCGTTCGAGCGGAACCGAAACTCGAACGAGTTGCCCGTTAGCAGATTGCGCAGACGCGCCTGCACCATCGCTCGGAGGTTGCCGGGCGTGTGATGATGAAACTCCATCACCTTCACCGGCGCACCCTCGTGCAAGATCACCATTCCCTTCCTGATATCGTTAGCCGAGATCGCCATACAAAATTATTTACTCCAGAAGATACGAAAAACGGTCGTTTTTCGAAACGATTAGTTTAGAATTTCGAAGATTCGATGTCTAGCGATGAGGCTTTCGATAATCGTTCCCGCATATAATGAGGAAAAGCTCCTGCCTGAGACGCTTCGGCGGATCAAAGCGGCGATGGAGCCGTTTGCCGACCAATGCGAACAGATCGTTGTCGATAACGACAGCACGGACAAAACGCGAGAGATCGCGGAATCGTTCGGCTCGACGGTTCTAACCGAATCAATCAAGAACATCGGCGCGATCAGGAACACAGGCGCCAAAACGGCGAAAGGCGACGTATTAGTTTTCTTTGACGCCGATACATTTATTCCTGAAAACTTGTTGACTGTGATCGACGAAAAGATGAGTGATACGAAATGCTTCGGCGGTGCTGTTGACGTAGATTATGGGGAATTTAAGCGTTGGTGGTTAAAGTTTATGAAACGAGCTTGGAAGTTCTGGGGACCAATATTCAATATGAAACAGGGCGCTCCCCAATTCTTCAGGCGTTCGGTTTTCCTGGAGCTGGGCGGTTATGACGAGCGAATTTATCTCGGCGAGGATATAGACATTTATTGGCGGCTGACCAAATACGCGAAGCGGAACGGCGGTGAATTGGCTTTTATAGAAGACCCAACGGTGATCACATCACCACGCCGGTTCGAGAAAATGAGTGTTTGGGAAACGATGGTCTTGACGCACCCTGTCTTTATTCTTCTCAATTGGAAACGGAGCAAGCCGTGGCAGCGGTGGTATGACGGAAGCGTGCGGTAAATGCAGCCCCTTCTTTAGCCCTCCCTCACGGTCAGGCTTCTGCTAAAGTTTTTTCTTGTCACTTGTCACTTCTTGAACGGGAGCGGCGGGGGTTCCTCGCCTTCCTTCGGCGGTTCTTTCTTCAACATCGAATAGATCGAAATGATCTGATCCATCCATTTTTTGGATTCTTCGTGGTTCGGGTCGAGCTTTAACGCGCGTCGGTAATCACCCAAAGCGGATGCGTACTGGCGGGCTTCGGTCAGGGCAAAGCCGCGTTCGAAATAGGCCTGAGCAAGCTCTGTTCTGGCAGCCGAATCGGCAGGCTTGGCCTTTTGATTGTTTTCAGCATCGGCGATTGCCTTGTCGAACTTTGTCGTATCGATGGGGTCGCCGCTCGCGGACCATTTCCCGGAGGAATTCGCGTTTGACATCGGCGCCGGCCTTTCCGCCGGTCCGTGAGCGATCGTGTTCTGAGCTCGGTCGTTACTCGTCGGCGTGTTCGTGTTATGTACAGCGACAGGTGCGGCGGTTGAGCATGCTACGAACAAAACAGAAGCGAAACAAGGAAGAATGGAGATATTTTTCATGGTCGATGCTAAACAATGCAGAAGCCCGCACGAAGTAAGGGCGCGATCAGGACGTAAGAGAACGTTTTCAATTCGTGAAAGTGCTTCGTATCTTTGTGTTGTTTGTTGCGCCCTTACTTCGTGCGGGCTTCTGCAACTAATTGTCGATATAAGGCCTTGCCTGGACGATGTATATACGGCCGTTCATTATGCCCCATTCGATGTCCTGCGGGCCGCGGCCAAAGACGTTTTCGATCTTTTTGGCGGTGCTCGCGAGCGCTCGGGCTTGGACGTCGTTCAATACACGGCCCTGGATGTTTGCACATTTGTCGGTAGTCACGCGAAGGTCCCCGGCTTCGTCGAAGGCGAGCGCGTTCTTCTGGTCCGAAAGCGTCATAACAACCACCGAATTCGATTTAGGATTGAATAGAAGCTGTTCGGGTATGCCGGTGTTGTTCACGACGTTCGAGTTGTGTCCGCAGACCGCGCTGATATACACGGCGTTTTTCGTTTCCTTGTCGAACGGATCTTCCGTGATCATCACGCCGCCTTTCTGCATGTCGATGCCGAGCTGGATGAGTGCGGACATGTAAACGTCCTTTTGCGAAACGTAATTTCTCACCCGCGCCTCGTAAGCTTCGAATTTCCAAAGCGAGGCCCATACCCTTTTGACGGCTTCGATAAGCTTGTCAGCTTCGCGGACGTTTGCGACGCTCGAATATAAACCCGCACCGCTGAATTTCGGCAGGTCCTCCGCGTTCGAAGAGCTGCGGACGAAAACGGGACGGCCGGCTAACTGCGTCCGCCATTTTTGGATAATGGCGCGCCGAAGGCCCTCATCGAACCTTCCTTTCTGTATCTCGTTTCGAAATTCTTCGAGCTTCTGACGGCGAACGCGCGGGTTGTGGACGAACTCGAGGCCTTCCATCATCGCGGCGATCTTTTCGTCGAAGCCGTTTTCCTTCATAAACCGCTGGTACCACGCGAAGGGAACCGTGAAGCCGTCCGGAACGATCATCCCCGGAATCCTTGCGTGCAGCATCTCGCCGAGATTCGCCGATTTCGCGCCGTAAATGATGCTGTCGCGTTTTCGCTGTTCGCGAAGTCCGGCGAGTTTCGTGACCGTGAGATTCGAAGGCGGGACTTGCTGGTCGGGAGACTTAAACTTGTTCTTCAGTGCATCGACGTCGGCAGGCGTGAACTTGTACTCAGTCATCGTCGCGTCGAACTGCCACACGAACGTATCCTTGTCGCGGAAAAGCTTGTCGGCGTCTTTGATATAGACGTTCGGGATATTCCAGCCTTTCGCGAGGATGTTGATGTGCGAAAGCGGCGAGGACGGTTTCGCGACGATGATGCCGCGCACGGGCGGCAGCGTGATAGGCAGTTCTTTGAGGATTATGATCTCGTTGTCGCCGATCTCGACGGTGTCGTCGAGCTTGTCGATGATATGAATGCGCCCGACGGCCTTTCCGGGATTCAGTGCCAGGTATTCCTGATTCTTATTGATGTCGCTCTGCAAGACGCGCTCGATGCCGAGATTCGCCGACGCGTCCTCCTGCCTAATCGAATTCGGCTTATGCGCGACGGGTGCGAAGAAACGCGCATTGATCGCGTCGTTGGCGGTTTTGATCAGTTCCGGAGTCGCCAGGTCGCCTTCCCAGAGCTCCCACGTGAATTTTTCAACCGTCCGCTGCCACGCGATCGTTCCGACGATGAACCGTCGGTCGGTATCGATATAAATAGGTTTGAAAACGTCGGCGCCGCGCGGGACCAAATACGTCGCCAGCAGGAAATCCTTATGGAACTTAAAACGTTGCGAATTAACGAAATAGACCTTGTT
>JAICPV010000402.1 GCA_025929655.1 Pyrinomonadaceae bacterium | reverse complement strand
TCCGAACCCGATTTCGAAACGCTCAAAAAAAGTATCGAGCACATAGGTCTGTGTACTGGTTCCTACGACCGTTTTACTAAAACCGGCAGCATTGAGAACATAACGGTTTATACCGTCCGGTCGATCGTCAGTCAGTCGCTTTGGGTTGCAATTATTTTTGGGCTGGGAGGTATGAGCTATGTCACGGCATATTATTCCGCAATCTTCGTCATCACCATGCTGATTCGCGATTTCAACTGGAGGGGGCACGGTGCACTTCTGCCGGGCAGAAAAGACGTGGCTGGGAATTTCACAAGAAAAGTTATGCGCTTAATCAATATTTCTATGGATGGATCGCCTCCGAGTGGCATGATAACCATCACCACTATTGCACATCAGCTCGAAACGGATTCTTACCCGGACAAATTGATATTGGATTTCAATTAATTAAGTTTTTGCACAAACTTGGCATCGTAAAGTCCTATATAGACGCGACACACATTTTTCGAGCGCAATGTCAGAATGTTTCGCAGCAGTCAACGCGCGATATCTTCAATGTTCGACCACTGGAGAATTAACAGATCGATCAACTTCTGTTTCGTCGTGAATCTCCAACGGTCTTCTCTTTTTTCGCCCACATATCACGCAGCGACACCGACCGATTAAATACCAACTTGGTGGGCGGTGACTCTTCGCTGTCGACGCAAAAATATCCAAGCCGCTCGAACTGGTAACGCGATCCCGGCTTTGCATCCACAAGATACGGTTCAATGCGACAGGACGTTAGCCGCTCGAGGGAATTGGGGTTAATGTTCGCGAGCCAATCACTTCTTTCGGGAACGTCTTCGGGATCTTCTTTCGTAAACAAGTGCTCGTAGAGCCGCACTTCCGCTTCAACAGCGTGCGCAGCCGAGACCCAGTGAATCGTCGCTTTGACCTTGCGCCCGCTTCGCGATGAACCGCTTTTGGTTTCCGGATCGTAGGTGCAGCGCAGTTCTTGAATTGCACCCGTCACCGGATCTTTGTCGACGCCGACGCATTTAATAATGTAGGCGTAGCGCAGCCTAACTTCCTTACCCGGAGATAGCCGGAAGAAACCCTTGGGAGGCTCCTCCCGAAAGTCGTCTTGCTCGATATAGAAAACGCGTGAAAACGGAATCTTCCGCGTTCCCATCGCCGGATCTTCAGGGTTATTGACGGCGTCCAGTTCCTCGATCTGTCCTTCCGGATAATTTTCCAACACCACCTTGATCGGTCGCAACACGGCCATTACGCGCGGTGCACGCTTGTTCAGATCTTCACGAAGGCAATGCTCGAGCATGGCGATATCGACCACGCTGTTTCTTTTTGCGACGCCGATACGTTCGCAGAAATTACGAATCGCCTCCGGCGTATAGCCGCGCCGGCGAAAACCGGCCAATGTCGGCATACGCGGATCGTCCCATCCATCGACGTATTCCTGCTGCACGAGTTGAAGCAGCTTGCGCTTGCTCAGGACCGTGTGCGTGATATTTAAACGCGCAAACTCGATTTGTTGAGGGTGGTGAATACTCAGCTGATCGAGAAACCAGTCGTAAAGCGGCCGATGATCCTCGAACTCCAATGTGCAGATCGAATGGGTGATCCCCTCGATCGAGTCGGACTGCCCGTGCGCGAAATCATACGTCGGATAGATGCACCACGCATCGCCGGTTCGATGATGGCTCGCCCGCAGAACGCGATACATCACCGGGTCGCGCATGTTGATATTGGGCGACGCCATATCGATTTTCGCACGTAGCGTGCGGCTGCCGTCAGGGAATTCACCGGCGCGCATTCGTCGAAACAGATCGAGGTTTTCGTCGATCGAGCGATCGCGAAAAGGGCTATTTTTACCGGGCTCGGTCAGCGTGCCCCGGTATTCGCGCATTTGTTCTGCGTTGAGATCGCACACGAACGCCTTGCCGGATTGGATGAGCTGAATGGCAAAATCATAGAGCTGCGCGAAGTAATCCGAGGCATAAAATTCACGATCGCCCCAGTCAAAGCCGAGCCAACGGACATCCTCTTTGATCGACTCTACATATTCGATGTCTTCTTTGCTGGGATTGGTGTCGTCGAAACGAAGATTGCACATTCCGCCGAATTCCGCAGCCAAACCGAAATTGAGACAGATCGACTTGGCATGACCGATGTGCAGATAACCATTCGGTTCAGGCGGAAAACGGGTGTGTACACGGCCGCCGTTCTTGCCTTGTTTCAGATCTTCCGAAACTATATTACGAATAAAATGAGACGGTACGGCCTCGTTGCCGGCCGTTTTATCACCGCCATCCGCTGCCTTGCTTTCCACGCACTCTTCTCCTCGATGGATAAGACGATAATAGCACAATCGAAACCCGTTTTAACGCGCCGTTGACGCTTTTTTAGCGCCCTGTTAGCTTACCGCCATGGCTCAAGTTCGCACTCGATTCGCTCCCAGTCCGACCGGTTACCTGCACATCGGCGGCGCTCGTACCGCCCTGTTCAATTACCTTTTCGCTCGTCACCACGGCGGCAAGTTTATCCTACGCATCGAAGATACCGACCGTGAGCGATCCACGCCCGAAGCCATTCAAGCGATTCTGGAGGCCATGACGTGGCTCGGGCTCGATTACGACGAAGGTCCGCTTTATCAGACCGAGCGCTATCCGCTGTACAAAGAAAAGATCCGAGAATTATTGATCTCAGGTAAGGCCTACCCATGCACGTGTACGGCGGCGGCACTGGACGCCAAGCGCCAGCTCGCGCAAAAAGAAAAACGCAAACCAGCGTACGACGGCACCTGCCGTCCAGCAAACGGCGCCATCCCTACTCTGCCGACCGACAAGCCTTTTACCGTTCGCTTCCGCTCCCCGCGCGATGGAGCAACCGTTGTCAAAGACTTGATCAAAGGCGACGTTGTTTTCGACAACCGCGAACTCGATGATCTGATCATCGCCCGGTCCGACGGCACGCCGACTTATAATTTCTGCGTGGTCGTCGACGACATCGACATGGACATCACCCATATCATTCGCGGCGACGATCATCTCTC
>JAICPV010000520.1 GCA_025929655.1 Pyrinomonadaceae bacterium | reverse complement strand
ATAAACTCGAAAACTCGTCGACCAAACATGTGCCACGTCGATCAGCAGCACCACCGAGATCCAGGTCCAGTCCGGCGATTCTTCGTTAAGAATTCCAAGCTGCCAGCCGACAGCCAGAAGCAAAAGCGAAGCGACCGCGCTGCCGAGAAAAACTGACAGATCGATTTTTCGGGAGAACAACCAACGAGCATTGCCGTCGTCCCCCGATGCCATGGATATACTCGAATCAGTCAGTTCGTTCGATTGCATTTACAACTTAGGGACTATCCATCTGATATTGCCTTCGCTGCTCGCAGCCCGTGATAGAACGCCTCTTCAAACAAAGCAATACCGCTTAGATCCGTATGCGCGAAATGGATGTTTCGATAAGGCTTTTGCGCTTTCGTTCGTGTTTCGCTCCAGATGAAATTTGGGCGTGGCGATATCATCGCGTGCCCCCAACGCATTATGTCGATGCGTTCGCACAGCTCGTGAATGTCTGGGTGCGCGCGCGCGACATCGGTCAAACAAACATCCGCTAATTCACGCCATGAATAATCGAAAAGCTTCGTTCGGCCGTTTTCCTCGTGGCACATTGGGTAATAATACGTCCAAATCGTCCGTCCGTAGTCGATACCTTTCTGATGGGTCGCATTCACATATCCGAGCGACGGGCTTTCGTATAAAACATTGTCCCATGCGAGCGGGAAATCGCGAGGGAAGCGCGGTTTCGGCCGGTCTTTCAAAAACAAATTCGCGACGAACCAGGCGTTGTGATGAAACTCCGCCGCTGCAAACGGCGGGTCCTCGCGAAAGCCGCGAATGACATACGGCGCAGTAAATATTGGCGACGCATAGATCACGTTCTTGCAGTGAAAGCCGCGAAGCTCGCCGTCGGCCAGACTGATCACATCGACGCCGCTCTCCGTTGGAACGATCGAAGCAGCCATGTGCGACCGCAGGATCTTCTCGTTCACTATGCTGGAAATGTAATTTACATATCGCCCGTTACCTTCAGGAAAGGTAATGAACTGCTGCGATTCGTCGCCGCTCTTTCGCACACGCGAGCAGAAATAAAAAAGTCCGGCCCAAGCCGACGTTTGTTCTACCTTCAATCCGTAATCGTCGCGGCACGCGTAGTCGCAGTACCAGATCAGTCTTTCTGAAGTGAAACCGTTTTGCCGCAACCATTCGGAAAACGAGATCTTATCCAACGCCGTCGCTTCAACGTCACTCGAGCAATTCGCAACAGGCACGACGAACGCACGCTTTTCTTGGGCATCGTGCCAACTGACCCATCTGTCGATCTGTCTTTGAAACTCGGCGAACTGCCGTTTGTCTTCTACGCTGTCGCCGGCATGCAAGTAAAGCCCTTCATACCAGCGGCCTTTGTAGAAAACACGCTCCTCGGGCTCGCGGCAGAGAAACTGTTCCTTAACTATCACCGAACCGTCCGATGCCCGCCCCTCGGTCAATTCCATCTCATCGATCAATGAGATCAGTTCCGCGTTTTCCTGAAACGGCACCGGCAAATAATGAGCTCCCCAAGGATACGCGACCGGCTGGCCCTCACCCGACCGCGACGTCCCGCCGGTTTCTTTTTCCAGTTCGAGAATAACGAAATCGTTAAACCCCCGTTTCGCTAATTTCCAGCCTGCGGACAGCCCCGCAACGCCGCCGCCCACGATCGCTACCCTGACCGACTTCCAGTTGTCGCTCGGAACTTCGAAGGCTCTACCTTCCCGGAGCACGTGCCCGAGCGAATCATTCTGCCCTACGATCTCGCCTTCGGGAAAACGCAATGACCGCGTTTCCCTGCATGCCGCAACCGCGAACGGGGCGCCGAGGAATGTCTTTAATAGTTCGCGTCGGTTGAGGATCATTTCCGGAAAAACTGAAAACTGAAAAGTAAGAACTGAAAAATGCTATGCGTTTTTTCTCGATGTTCTTAAAGACGAGATCAACAGGCCTTGAAGTTCACCACAGTCAGTCAGCAGCGATTCAGCTTGTGCCTGCGAAATATAATCTGAATCGCGAAGCAATCGAAGCAGCAGATGCGCTTTGAAGGCTTCTTTATTCGCGACTGAATACTTCTGAATAAAATCAGCCTTATTCTCGCCTTGTTTT
>JAICPV010000523.1 GCA_025929655.1 Pyrinomonadaceae bacterium | reverse complement strand
GGTGCTGCTTGATCGCCTGCGTAACCGCCTGGAAGATGAACGGCATGTACGTCAGCTTTGTGCCGTATTGTTGATGAAACGCATCTTTGTGCTGCTCGCGGAAACGTGCGATGTTCGTCATGTCGATCTCGTAAACGCTCGTGACATGCGCCGAAGTTTGTTTCGAGAACGTCATGTGTTCCGCGATCTTTTTGCGCATCACGGACATCTTCTCGACGCGGTCGCCGGCCATCGGTTCGGCTTGCGGCGCCTGATAAGCCGGCTTTGTCGCGGGCGCGGTTTGCGGTTTCGCAGCAGGCATCGAGGAGCCTGATTTCAACAGGTCTTGCGGGCGCAGAGCCGCTCCGGTTTCGATGAAAGAAAGAATGTCCTTCTTCGTGACACGGCCGCTCAGACCCGAACCGGGAATTCGGGTAATGTCGACGCCATGTTCTTTTGCAATGTTTCGGACCAGCGGGCTCGATTTTGTACGTCGAAGATCTTCGACTGTTCGAGCACCATTTGCACCGCCGTTCGTTGGAACGGGCATGGCGGCGGCCTGAACCGGCGTCGTCTCGGGTTTTGAAACTGTGGGAATAGCTGTGGCTGGTGTTGCCGCGGCGCTCGCCGCTTTCGTTTGAGACGGAGTTGCCGCCGGAGCAGCACCTTCGGCACCAACGAGCGCGAGCACAGACCCTACTTCGACGGTTTCGCCTTCTTTAACCTTTATTTCGAGAAGCTTGCCGGCGGCAGGTGAAGGGACCTCGGCATCGACCTTATCGGTCGAAATCTCCAAAAGTGCTTCGTCTTTTTCGATCGTATCGCCGACCGATTTGAGCCATTTGGAAACAGTGCCCTCCGTAATGGACTCGCCCATTTGCGGCATCACGACCTCGGTGGCGTCGCCGGACGGTGTAGGCGGCGCAGCTTCGGTTGAAGCGGCCGCTGGGGAAGCCGCGGACTGCGACTCTTCTTCTTTTACAGGTTCGGGCTGCGTCGGAGAAGGAACGTTTTGCGCCGCAGATTCCGTTTTGGAAGCAGGAGCCGCAACGGCCTCGCCTTCGGCTCCGATCATCGCCAAAACAGTGCCGACCTCTACTGTTTCGCCTTCCTGGTGGCGAATCTCGAGCAGCGTACCGGCTCCCGGGCTGGGCACTTCAGCGTCGACCTTATCGGTAGAGATCTCAAGGATCGCTTCGTCCTTTTCGATCTTATCGCCGACCTTTTTCAACCACTTTGAAACAGTGCCCTCGGTGATCGACTCGCCCATCTGCGGCATTACCACTTCAACGCTCATACTTTCTCCGTAAACCAACAGAATACTAGATATTGGAGTCAAAAAAAAGAATTGGCCTATAGTCGAGTTTTCGTGCGTATATGAGAATTGAAGCGGCCGAGGTTGTCGATGGAACGAGGGATCTTTATCACTGACCCGTCGCCCTTAACGACCAAAAGGCCGTCGTCGACATCGTCGATCGAGACGATCTCCGGCCATTTCGCAGAAGTTTTTCGATAGCGGAATCCATTATCGAACACCGATACTACGTTTTGCCTCTGAAGAATGAAACCGATAAGAGTGAAAATGTTTAGGACGAAAAACGCCGAAGCGAGGATGAGGTAGCCGATATGCTGCCGCAGCAGAAATGCCACAAGCATCGCCAGAAAAAACACGAAAGCGAGCAGTGCAATGAGCGCCGCACGTTGGATGATCGCAGGGGCAGTTTGATGTCTTGCGACGATTCGTCCGAAACCATTTTCCGTCGAGGGCACAGCCGATATACTGCACCCATTCGATTCGGAATTCAAAGGCGATCAGACAGCGCGGGTCGGGTCGATCATCGACTTCACCTCGGAGATGCGGTTCGCGGGAAAGCCGCTCTCGTCAGCGTGCCGCTTGATCAGGTCTTCGCTCGGCGCCGTGTAGACGCAGTAGATCTTGTCGTCGGTCACGTAGCTGTGGATCCACTGGATCTCGTTCCCGATACCATCCAGCACCGCGCACGATTTTGCGGAAGCACCTTCCAATTCCGCCGGCGACATTTTTCCGGCCCCGGGAATGTCTCGTTCGATCACGTATTTTGGCATTTTACCTCTCCTCCTTTTCGAGTAACTT
>JAICPV010000154.1 GCA_025929655.1 Pyrinomonadaceae bacterium | reverse complement strand
CGGACCTGCCCGTTCTCGGTCGTGATGCCGAGGGCTTTCAGGTAATAAGCGGACGAATCCACTAAATATTTCTTAGTTCGATCGTGCGATGTTTCAGGTTTTGACGAGAACGAAGGCTTCCCTTTGGTCAGCCGCGCGCTTTTCTTGCCGAGGGTGAGTTGGAGGTCGCTTTCGGTGGTGAAAAGATGCGCCGACCGGAAGCCGTTGTCAAGGTATGTTCGAACCTTTTCAACAGAAGTATCGATTTCGAAATTCTTCACAATGTCGCGGGTCGAATATCGGATTTGAAATGCGAGCCGTTTACCTTTTTTCATTTCCACCATCCGAATGGAAATCTTTTGCAGATGCTCTACTTCGCCCTTATAATTGCTTAAAGTGAGCTTAACGAATGTTTCCGCGGCAAGGCTTCGGGTTATTTCGGCAATGAATTTTTCGATCTGATGATTCACAAATTTGAGTTTCTCGGCGCAGTTCGCAGGCCTTGCGAAAATATTTTTTATCACGCAAAGACGCAAAGAATGCAAACAAAAAGTCGCTGAATCACGAGGTTAGCATAAATGGGATCTGCACAAACAAAGAGCGAATCGGCAACGGTGGAAAAGGCGTTCGTAGGGGCGGTCGCGTTTGTGCTTCGCGAAACCTTCGAAGGTCCGCCAGTCGGCCGTCCAAGTTCTTACCTGGACAAGAACGCCGGATTTTTTGAAACCGTCGCGAACATCTCAGCCGTACAGGCATCGAAGGAATTCTACGGCACGACGATCGCTGCACAGACGGAACACGCGAAATTCTATCTCGACCGCCTTTGTGAATATATCGACGGCCGGACGGAGCCCGTCAATTGGGAAGACAGCTGGCTGATCGAAACGGTCAACGACGAGGAATGGGCCGCCCTGCAGGCAAGCGTGACAAAGTCGTACGAAGAAACGCTTCGATGCCTGGCAACGGTGAAAGTTTGGAACGAGTTGAATGCGGCGATGGCGATGGGCATCGTCGCTCATACCGGTTATCATCTCGGTTCGATCCGGCAGATCGCAAAATCCGTAAAATGAATCGCCGACAATTTATCTACAGCGGACTGGTCGCGGCATCTACCGCGGTTGTTTCGCCTCGATTTGCTTCGGCACAAGTTTCGTCCGGCGGTGGAAGGGTCATCGTAATCGGCGGCGGCCTGGCCGGCCTCGTAGCAGCTTACGAGCTGAACAAGCTGCGATACGACGTTACCGTTCTCGAAGCTCAGGAGCGGCCGGGCGGGCGGGTTTTGACTGTGCGCGATTTTGGAGACGGCGTTTACGCGGATGCCGGTGCGGCACGAATTCCCAGCGACCACGACCTTACCCTCAAGTATGTGAACGAGTTTGGCCTGCCGCTGATCCCTTTCTATCCGACGCAGGGAAAGTTCATGCGCCTCGCCAACGGCATGGTCGAACAGACCGATTGGGACAAGTTTCGCGACGCGACGCGGTTTGCCATGGGCCTTGGTGATGCAGATCATTGGCAAAAGATAAAGGGCGGTAACGACCTGCTGCCGAAAGCTTTTGCCGGGCGGCTGAAGGAAAAGGTCCGATATGGGACGCCGGTGGTGAAGATCGAACCAACTCAAAATCGCGTAACGGTTACATTTCGAGAGCGCGACAAACTGCAAGCTCTCGACGGCGACTTTCTCGTATCCGCCGTCCCGTTCACGATGTTGGCGAAGATGGAAATATCACCGGCATTTTCCGCCGCGAAAATGGAAGCGATCAGAACGGCCGGAATGACGTCAGCGTCGCGGGTTTTCATCGAGACGAAACGACGTTTCTGGCTGGACAGAGGCGTGAACGGTTTTGCGTTCGGCGACGATTTCGCGGAGATCTGGAATTCCACGTTCGGCGAACCGGGGACACATGGGATCGTGCAAACCTACGTCCGCGGCGGTTATTCCGCCGCGCTGGGGCAGCTTTCGGAAACGGACAGGGTTGCGACGACGGTCGCTAAGTTGAAGAAATTCTTTCCGGAGATCGATGCTAATCTGGTAAAGGGCCGCAGCAAATGCTGGAGCGAGGACCCGTGGGTTTTGGGCGCGTGGGCGAATAATGGTTCTTCTGCCGGGCAGCGAAGGGAAGCGAACGTCTTTTTCGCCGGCGAGCATCTTTCGAATCACGGATCGTGGATGCAGGGTGCTCTCGAATCCGGTCTGCGGGTCGTTAATGAGATAAAAACTGCTCGACAGGCCGCGGCCGCATAAACAAGTATGAACAATTTATTTCACCTGGCTTTTCCGGTTCATGACCTGGATGCCGCACGCGATTTCTACGGCGGCGTGCTCGAGTGCGAAGAGGGAAGAAGCTCGGATTGTTGGATCGACTTCAGCCTTTACGGCCATCAGGTCGTTACACATCTCGCCCCCGAATCCGCGGGTGTGAAAGCGACCAATCACGTAGACGCGGACCACGTTCCTGTCCCGCATTTCGGCATCGTACTTCCGATGGACGAATGGCGAAAATTATCGGAACGCCTGACCGCGAAGGGAGTGAAATTCATAATTGAGCCGAAGATCCGCTTCGAAGGCGAGGTGGGTGAACAGGCAACGATGTTCTTCCTGGATCCGAGCGGAAACGCCTTAGAGTTTAAGGGCTTTAATGATTTCTCGCAGGTTTTTGCGAAATAGTGCAGAAGCCTGGCCGTAAGCAGGGGCTAAATGGAGACGTTGATATCGAGCCCTCCGTCACGGTCAGGCTTATGCTTTCACCCATCATTTTTTCCGAATAATGCGTAAGGCGGAGATCGTAATAATAGGCGGCGGGGTGGTTGGTGCGTCCGTCGCTTTTCATTTGACCGAGCGCGGTGCAAAGGATGTCCTGATCCTTGAAACGCAGCCGGTGCAGGGGAAAGGTTCCACCGGCGCCGCAACCGGCGGTGTACGGTCTCAATTCGAAACGGACGTCAACATTCTGATGTCGCTGTATTCCATCGATTTCTTCAGGAACTGGGAAATCGATTGCGGCTACGAACCGCGAGGGTATTTATTTTTTGCTACGACCGACGAGCAGTTCGAATACCTGAAAACGAATGTCGAAAAGCAGCATCGGATCGGTGTAAAGGGCGTCGAAGTTATGACTTGCGATGAGATCGCGAAACGCATTCCAGGGATGAACTGCGACGATATCGTGGGCGGCAGCTTTGGCGCGACGGACGGGTTCATCGATCCGTTGGCGGTCATGCGCGGATTCGCGAAAGGCGCGATAGCCCGCGGGGCGCGGTTAGAGTTTGATTCGAATGTCACCGGGATCGAAACTCACGGTGGCGAGGTCACGGCCGTCGCGACGAATAACGGCACCATCGAATGTGACAATGTTGTTCTTTGCGCGGGTGCGTGGGCAAAAGCTCTTGCCGCGACCGCCGGGATCGACCTCCCGGTCGAACCGATGCGACGGCAGATCGTCTGGGCGCGGTCGGAATCACCATTGCCGGAAGACCTGCCGATGGTCATCGACCTCGGCAGCGGTTTTCATTTCCGTCCGGCGAAAGATACGACGAACGAATTGATGTTCGCTTATCCGGATCCGGACGAGCAGCCGTCTTTCGATACCTCGCTGGATGACAATTTCGTTCAAAAGATCCGGGAGCGTGCGCGACAACGCGCGCCGTTTCTTTACGAAACCGAAGTCGTCCGTGAAAAGTGCCGCGTCGGACTTTACGAAAATTCGCCGGACCATCACGCGATCCTCGGCGGCTGCGGGGTCGACGGGCTCTATTTCGCCAACGGCTTTTCGGGCCACGGTGTAATGCATTCGCCTGCAACTGGCCGGGCTTTGTCGGAGATCATTCTGGACGGGAAAGCGAATTTCCTTGACGTTTCTTGTCTCTCGATCGATCGGTTTGAACGAGGCGAGCTGCTTCGCGAAACTGCCTTCATTTGATTATAGCCGAGGCACAGAGATTCGGGTTTTCGCGCTTGATCTCTGTGCCACCGTCCCTCTGTGGTAAATTTTTCTCGTGGCAACAGCGCTAATTCACCATCCAATTTACGAAAAGCACAATACAGGCCCGGGACACCCGGAGATGCCGGAACGATACCGCGTTGTTGTTGACGCTATTAAAGGCGACGAGGCACTTTTCGATTCGCTGAAAGAGATCACACCGGCGAAAGCGTCCCAAGGCATCGTCCAGGGGGTACATTCGAAGGAGCATTTCAAACGTGTCGAAGGGGCGTTTTCGAGCGGCCTGGATCGTCTTGATATGGATACGGTGATCTCGATGCAATCTTTCGATGCGTCGCTGTTTGCAGCCGGCGGTGCGATCGCTGCCGTAGATTCGATAATGTCGGGCGAGGTTAAAAACGCGTTTGTCGCGGTACGGCCGCCCGGGCATCACGCAACGGCGGAACGCGCGATGGGCTTTTGCCTTTTCAACAACGTCGCCGTCGCCGCACGTTACGCGCAAAACAAATATCAGGAAATCGAACGCGTCGCGATCGTCGATTGGGACGTGCATCACGGCAACGGCACGCAGGGAATTTTTTATTCCGACCCGACAGTGTTCTTCTTCTCAATGCATCAATATCCATGGTACCCCGGTACCGGATCGCGAGGCGAGACAGGCCAGGGAAAAGGGCTCGGATCGACATTGAACCTTCCGGTACGGGCATTTACAAATGCACACGACCAGTTGAACGCGTTCGCGGCCGCGGTCGGTGAAATCAACACACATTTCCAACCGGACATGATCTTCATTTCGGCCGGTTTCGACGGACACCTAACGGACCCGCTCGGGCAGCTGCAGCTCGAGGACCCCGACTACGTTTCGATGACAAAGTCGTTAATGGATTGGGCAGGCGAAGTTTGCAGCGGCCGCGTCGTGTCATGTCTCGAGGGCGGATACAATCTCGATACACTTGGCGAGACCGTGCGTTCGCACGTCGAAACCCTCGCAAATGCGTGACTGGATTTCGAACTGTGTTATATTCTTGCTACCGAAATAAAAAGGGAATCAAGGAGGTTTGTGCGATGCCCGATGTCGAGACCGTTTGCGTGCAGTGCAAAGACACGTTTCTTTTCACCGAGAAAGAGCAGGAGATCTTTTACCAGCGAAACCTGATGGCACCTCAGCGGTGTCCGAAATGCCGAACAAAAAAGGCCGCGTCTCGGCCGGATGCGCCCACACGGTTTGAGATCATTTGCGATCATTGCGGCAAACATGACCAGGTTTCTTTTCAGCCAAAGGTAGGCCGTCCCGTGCTCTGCCGCGACTGCCATGAAGCCACGCGCTCGCGTGCACGACATGCGTAAAAAGTGAAAATGCAAAAAAGGTGAAAAAGTGAAAATGTCCGTGCGAGACTCCCCTTTGGGTATTTCCTGGCTAAATCCGTTCTTTTTCACATTTGGACTTTTACCCTTTCAAATATGAGCTTTGAAACCGTCAATTACGAACTCAAGGACAGCGTTGCCGTAATTACGCTCAATCGCCCCGACGCATTGAACGCGCTTTCGCAGCAGATTACAAAGGACCTTCGCGACGCGGTCGACAAGAGCGTTGAAGACAAAGCTCGTGCTGCGGTATTGACAGGCGCCGGCCGCGCGTTCTGCGCAGGCGGCGATCTGCGCGAAATGCAGGCTATCGGCCAGGCTGAAGGGAAGCCGGAGGCTTTTCTGGACGCACCGCTCAAAGCTCTCCACAATGTGATACGTTCGATCCGTAAAGCTCCGCTTCCGTACGTCGCGGCGGTCAACGGCGTCTGCGCGGGAGCCGGTGTTAATTTCGCGCTCGCTTGCGACATCGTGATCGCGGGCGACGACGCGACTTTTCGCGAAGCTTTCGTACGCATCGGTTTGTCGCCGGACTGCGGCGGCACGTTTTTTCTGCCGCGCGCCGTGGGCGAAAAGATCGCCACAGAAATGTTCATGACCGGCGATTCGATCACGGCGGACCGGGCGCATACGCTCGGCATGATCAATCATGTGGTCCCAGCCGATCAACTTTTAGACGAAGCTAATAAGCTCGCTGCCCGCCTCGCATCGGGCCCTACCGCATCGATCAGCCGCATTAAGAGAATGATGAATGCCACTTTCTCAAACGATCTCAACGGCCAACTGGAAATGGAAGCTGCCTGCCAGATCGAGTCCGGACGCGGAAGCGATTTTCCGGAGGGCGTATCCGCTTTTTTTGAAAAACGCG
>JAICPV010000578.1 GCA_025929655.1 Pyrinomonadaceae bacterium | reverse complement strand
GAAAAATTCGTTAGCACAAGGCTTGCCGGTTGCGAGGCCGGAATCGGTCGGAATGAATTCGGCGAAGCTCGCTCAGATCGAGCAGCTTATTCTTGCCGATATAGCTGATAAGAAACTTCCGGGCGCGGTCGTTGTTGTCGGACACAAAGGAAAGATCGTTTACAGAAAGGCGTTCGGGAATCGGTCGCTGGTGCCGACGGTCGAAAAGATGACGGTCGATACGATCTTCGACGTCGCATCGCTGACGAAGCCGGTCGCGACGGCGACGTTGATAATGATCCTCGTCGAGCAGGGAAAGCTGCGGCTGAACGATACGATCGGCAAATTCATCCCCGACATCGACGACCCCGAAGCGAAAAAGGTAACCATCCAGCAGCTTCTTACGCACACTTCCGGCTACCGCCCCGATTTCGACCTCGCCGAAAAATGGACCGGCCGCGAAGGCATGCTCGCCGCGCTCAAAAAAGAGAAACTCCGAAACCCACCGGGGACGAGATTTATTTATTCGGATATTGGGTTCATTGTGTTGGGGGAGATAGCAAATCGAATTACTGGGCGACGTCTTGCCGATCTGATCAGAGAGCAATATTTCCCGCCGTTGGGCGTTCAAATGACCGTTTTTCGTCCACGCTTAGCTTCAAACTTGCCATCGCCATTACAAACGGCTCCAACGGAGAATATTCGCGGACAGAATAGCTATTTGGGTGCTAGCTTTGAAGGTGACGACGCAACAGGAAGCCAAATGCTTCGCGGCCTAGTTCACGATCCCACTGCCTTCCGTATGGGCGGGGTTGCCGGACACGCCGGACTGTTTTCAACCGCAGATGATCTCGCTCGTTACTGCCAAATGCTTCTGAACGGCGGCGTGGTTCCGGCGGCCACAGGCGGAAACCCGAGCGATAGCGAGGGTGCCAAACGGTTACCCACAAGAGACACCCTCCCTATCGGTCGGGTTTCTGCCTCCGGTAGTAACCGTGTCTTGTCAGTCCAAACTATCGCGCGGATGACGCAGCCGTATGTGGTGAGCGAGGACGGGGCGACGCGGGGGCTCGGGTGGGACATGAACACGACGTTCTCGTCGAACCGCGGAGAGCTGTTTCCGCTGGGCTCTTTCGGGCACACCGGTTTCACCGGCACGAGCGTTTGGATCGATCCTACATCGCAGACGTTTGTCGTTTTTCTTTCGAACCGCGTTCATCCCGATGGAAAGGGCGATGTGACGCCGCTGCGCGCCAAAGTTTCTACCGTGGTCGCGTCCGCGATCGAAGACACGCCGATCGAGAAATGGAAAGAGGCCGAGGCGAGATACAACGCGGCGGTTGCGGCGCAGATTCCGAAATTTGTCAGCAATAAGCAATTAGCAATAAGCGGTCAGCCAACGGCCAACGTGTCTGTACCACCTGCGGTTGCGGGTGGTTTAACGCAAACGCGAAATGTCGTTGTGCGAAACGGTATCGATGTCTTGGAGCAAACCAATTTCAAGGAACTCGCCGGAAAACGCATCGGCTTGGTCACAAACCACACTGGAATCAACCTTGCAGGGAAATCGACGATCGATGTTTTGGTCACGTGTTGGGTCGCCGCCTCGGCTGCTTCCGCG
>JAICPV010000548.1 GCA_025929655.1 Pyrinomonadaceae bacterium | reverse complement strand
GCTTACCGTCAGTGGAGTTGAGCGACGATAAAAAATGGTTCGTCGTCACCTATGCCGTCGTCGAAGGAGAGCCGTTGACCGTGGCCGAGATCGGGTTCCGCGGCAATACGGTTTTCGAAGATCCGGAATTACGGGACAAAATGAAGATCAAGCCGGGAGAAATCTTTCAGCGGCAGAAAATCCGCGATGAAATCGGCCGACTGACCGATCTCTACGGCAGCAAAGGCTACGCCTTCGCGGAGGTCATTCCCAACGTGAATCCGAATCCCGAAGAACGCACCGCGACCATCATTCTCAATATCAAGGAAGGCGAGATGATGCGCATCCGGCAGATCAATGTTCATGGCAACGACAAGACCAAAGACAACGTCATCCGACGCGAGTTGCGCGTCGACGAACAGGACGTCATCGACACGCCGTCGCTCAAGCGAAGCTTTCAGCGCCTGAATAATCTCAACTTCTTCGAAACGGTCGAAATCCTGCCGCAGCAGGTGGACGCGGACAAGGTGGACTTGAACGTCAGGGTAAAAGAAAAACCGACAGGGCAGTTCAGTATCGGCGGCGGATTCAGTACTTTGGACAAACTGGTGGCCATCGCCGATATCACTGAAGGAAATCTCGGGGGCAACGGATGGATGGGCCGGATTCGTGGACAGCTCGGCCAGCAGCGGACCTTGGGCTTGATCACGTTTCGAAATCCGTACTTGAACGATTCGCTGACGTCTCTGCAGTTGGACATCTATCGCAGCATGACCAACTACATCACGTACTTCGAAGAGAAATCAGGCGCGAGCATTACCTTCGGCCGGTGGCTGTCCGAATATGTGACGGGAAGCATCAGCTTCGTCGCGGAAGAGTTGAATTTCAGCGATCCGACGATCGATGCGCCTGAAATCATTCTGAGCCAGTTGGGCAGTCAAACCACGACTGGATTTCGCACGACGCTCGCCCGCGATACGCGGGATTATTTTCTGGACCCGCGAAGCGGTTTGCGGACCGCCGTCGGTTTCGACTTCGGGACGCCCTATTTGGGAGGCACGAATAACTTCTATAAATATTACCTTGATGCCATTAAATATACGCCGCTGCCGTTCGATACGAGATTCTCCATCCATGCCCGCTATGGCGTCGCGGATGGAATAGACGGGAAACCCATTCCGTTGACAGAACGGTTTTTTGTCGGCGGCATCAATACGATGCGCGGATTCGTCTTCGGTCGGGCGGGCCCGGTGACGCCCAGCGGTTCGCTGATCGGTGCCGCCAAGGAGCTCATTTTTAACAACGATTTCATTTTCACGATTTCCTCCGAGGCAAAATTGAACGGTGTGATTTTTTTCGACTGGGGGAAAGGGTTTGATGACAACGAGGCGATCTCCTTTGGTGCATTGCGCAAAGCGGCCGGTCTGGAGGGACGGTGGATCTCCCCGTTCGGCCCGCTGCGCGCTGCATACGGTATCAATCTGGATCCTCGCGAAGGCGAGCGGAAAGGCGTGTTTGAGTTCACGATCGGGTCGTTGTTCTAACACGTGTCGAGGTGAAAGGTGAGCCCAGGAGTGCGCATTGAGTGGCCATGGGTATTGGCACGCAGGCTGTGGGTATTCTCACTGGCTATGTGGATCGCCACGGCCTTCGGCTGTGCGGGGGCCGGTCCCAAGATCGACGGAAAAATCGGACTCGTCGATCCGGGACGCGTGCTCAACGACTCGAATGCCGGGAAAAAGGCGAAAGAATCGCTGACTGCGTTCTCCAAGAATCGCCAGGCGCTGATCGAGATCGAGGAGAAAGAGCTTCGGCGCATGGAGGAAGATTTCGTCAAACAGGCCAGCGTGCTCAGTCCGGCCGCGAAGAACGAACGGGAACAGGTTTTCAGACGACGTATGGCGGAATATCAGCAGAAAG
>JAICPV010000291.1 GCA_025929655.1 Pyrinomonadaceae bacterium | reverse complement strand
CATCAAATGTGCGTCGTTCCAATTGTCACCTTCGTTCAAGATGCGGAGTGCCACCTGCATGTCATTCGCCAGTCTTCTTCCACCCTGCCCGTACGTTTCGATCGCGAGGACAGGAATGTCTTTGGCTTCTGCGTATGCAAGATACAATGCCATCGCCCCGATAATGAAATTATTTCGCTGAAGCTGCGTCTGGTCGATCTGATGGAGGTCGTCCTCGGACGAATGGATCCAGAAATCGTCCCAGTTGACCAAACCCACCGCGGGAACGCCGATCGCTCCTTCGACAAAAACCATGTGATCGGACGATGCAAAGAACGGCACGAACCGAGCATTAAAAGCCTCGCGGGTCCCGCGCGTAGCTATGATCGGCTGCGAAAAAGGCCGCTGATAGCCGCCGCCGCGTCCCGCCGTGATGTAAGAATTGTTGGTTTGGATAACAAAGTTACCAACGCTTTCGAACAATGCATCCAGATAAGAGGTTCGCGAGTGAGGGGCGAAGATCAGGTTCTGGACACGCGATCCCATCGACTGTTTCGCTCCCGTCATGTCCTGATGCAGATTCGCGAGCATCTGCTTTTCAGATCCCGGGTGCGAGCGGATGTACTGATATTCGGAATAGATCTCATCCGACCACCAGAAACGAATGTCGCGCAGCGGCCGCGGCAGTTTGCCTTCTTTGATCAGTTTGCTGAAAACGCGCCCGAGCTCGAGGATATTGCCCGAGCCGGAACCATCGTCGTTCGCCGATCCCTGTTCTTCCTGAAGATGAGCGGTGATGATGATCTGCTGGTCCTTGTATTTCGTTCCGCGGACCCAGGCTTCGACCATCCCTGTGCCGGTCCGTTTGTTCTCGGCGTCGATGTCGGCATCGACCTTTGCTCTCAAAACAACGCGGCCGCCTGGTGTTCGCTTGCCTGTGGCAAACAGGTCCTGTTCTCCCTTCGTTTCCAGCAACCGTCGTAATGTGTCGCCTTTGCGCGGGCTGAGATTGAATGCAAACGAGCCTTTTTGTCCCGCCGGCGGATCGCCGATCCGTGTCCATCCGATCTGATCGGGAAAATCCATTGGGCTTTTAGATTCGGAGGTTACATACGAAACAACCCCGACCGCGCCCTTCCCGTAAACGGCGTTATTGACGGCGGTTCCGGGATTGCCCGTGACGAGAACGATCTTGCCTTTCACGTCCAGGTTGGCGAGCGCCTCGGCGCTGCCGTTCCCGGCGAAAACGAGCTCGGCCGTGACGTTTGCATCTCGGCTGCCGTCTGCCAGATACACGGCGTGGTCGCCGATGTCGGCAAGTTTCAGCTCGACCGGCTCGACCATCCAAAGCTCCGCCGACTTCGCGGTGTAATTGCCATCGAGCGGTTGCTTGATGATCGAAACGTCCTGCATTCCGCTTTGCCTCGCCGCTTCGACCACGTAGTCCATCGCCTTGAAATAGCCTTCCATCCCGGAATCGCGATGCCCCATAGTCGTCAGAGCGCGAATATGTTCGAACGCCCTATCGCCGGAGATCTCGTTCCGAAGCATTCGGATCTGGTCCTCTGTAAGAAACGGCGTCGATTGGCCGAATACGGGAAGCGAAAATGCAGCGATCACCAGACAACACAGAAATTGCCGAACGAATTTCGATTTCATTGTGACCTCAAAATGTAGATTTGAATTAACCAGAGTGAATCATACGCGAATCGGTAGCTAAAGTTTAGAAGCGACAAATGTCTTCAGATCCCGACTTCTTCCATGACGGCTTTCAGCTTCGACCTCGTTTCCGCGGCCACAGGCACTAGCGGCAGGCGAAGATTCTCTTCGAGCAGATCCATTTCCTTCATGACGAACTTGCATGGCGCGGGCGACGATTCGATAAAGTTTGCTTCCATTAGCGGCAATGTCTTGTAATGGATCTTGCGAGCGAAACGGAACGAGCCGGCGAGCGCATATTCGACCATCTTCGAAGTTTCCTTCGGTACCTCGTTCGAACACACCGAAACCAGCCCGTCCCCGCCGAGCGAAATGAACGGCAAAGCTGTTGCGTCGTCGCCCGAGAACACTTTGAAATTACGCGGCCGTTCGCGAAGAATCTCCATCACCTGCGAGAAATTTCCCGACGCTTCCTTTGTTGCGACGATGTTCTCGAATTTTTCAGCAAGCTTTTTCGTTGTGGCGGAGGAGATGTTTGACGACGTTCGTCCCGGGACATTGTAGAGCATTATCGGAAAGCCTTTAACGCTTTTTGCGATCTCAGAAAAATGCGCAAACATGCCTTCCTGCGTCGGTTTGTTGTAATAGGGAGCGACGATCAACGCAGCATCGGCTCCGGTTTCGCGCGCCTTCCGCGTGAAATCGATCGTTGCAGCAGTGTTGTTGCTGCCGGTTCCGGCGATAACCTTCGCTTTGTTTCGATGGGCGACCTCCACCGTCATGCGAATCAGGAGCAGTCTTTCAGATTCGCTCATCGTGACGCTTTCGCCCGTCGTTCCGCACGGCACGAGCAGTTTTACGCCGCCCTTGATCTGCCGTTCGACCAGCCTGCGAAAGCATTCGTCATCGATCGAGCCGTCCTTCCTGAACGGCGTCACCAGCGCGGTGGCACATCCGCGCAGCCAATCAACTTTCGTTGTCATACAGATTTATCAGCCAAAGATTAACAGATACAAAGGTAGAAACACGAGCAGTAGCGAGTGTGCCCGCTATTGGTCAAAACTGTTCGGCCGCAGCAAAAAATGCATCTAGCTTTTTCAGATCCAAAGTTCCGCTGCTGCGAACACCGGAACACACATCCAATCCAAACGGCTGCACCGATTCGACAGCTTCACGAACATTTTCTGAATTCAGGCCGCCCGCCAGGAATACGGGCCTCCCGCAGGTTTCAACTATACGTTTTGAAAGCTTCCAGTCATGCCGCCTGCCCGTTCCGCCAAGCTCTTTCACGGCCAGTTTCGGATTCCCGCTGTCGAGCAGAATCGCGTCGACGTATTCTGCGATCTCACATGCTTCGTCGACAGATGATTCGTCAATGACATGAATTACCTGGACCAACTTAACATTTGGCAATTGTGCTCGTATCGCGTCGTAATCGCGTCCGTCAAGTTCGTCGACTATCTGTATTGTATTCGTCCGCGTGCGAAGGTGATGCTCGATGATCCCCTGCGGCGTTTGCTCACTGGTCAGTAAAAACGTCGCGATAGGAGGAGGAACGCTCTTCGCAATTCGAAAGATGTCCTCATCCGAAATCGGCCCCGGTCCGGAAGGCATTTTTCCAACCAACCCGATCGCCGATGCACCGAACGAGATCGCATCCGCAGCCTCGTATTCATTTGCGATACAGCAGATCTTTACACGCGGCCGCTGCATATTTCATCCATCACTTCGTCGAACTCATAGAACCCCTTTTTCCCGATGATCCACTTCGCGGCCATTAACGCCCCGAGTGCGAAACCTTCGCGTGACCGTGCCGAATGTTCCAGCAATATCTGATCGGCGGGGCCGTCGAAGCCCAAGCGATGCGTCCCGGGAATATTTCCGGCACGCGTGGCCGTTATTTCGCCCACTTCAAGGTGCGTGGAAACAACCTCTTTGATCTTTAAGGCCGTTCCGCTCGGTGCATCCTTTTTTCGTGAATGGTGCTGTTCCTCGATGAACGCTTCGTATTCCGGAAACTTCGCCAAAAGCCCGGCGGCAAAATCAGCGATCCTGTAAAATAGGTTTACGCCTATCGAGAAATTCGCGCCGAAGACCATCGATCCGCCTCCTTCCGACACGATCTTTTCAATTTCAGGCCTCGATCCGTACCAGCCCGTTGTCCCTTCGACTAGCGGGACTCCGGCCAATACACAAGCCTCCACATTACGATGCACCGCTTCCGCGGCTGAGAAATCGATCGTTACGTCCGCCATTTTCAGCGTTTCGGCAAGCTGTGCCGCCGGCAAATTGTCGTGATGCTCGGTGACGACGACGGCTACGTTGTGGCCTTCCGCTCCCGCCCGCGCTTCAACCAGGCTGCCCATCGAGCCGTGGCCGATCAATGCGATCCTCATAATTGTCTCTCACCGAAAAATTAAGTCGGGTCTGTGAAAACCGTAAATGCTGTGCCTATTGCCATTACTAAT
>JAICPV010000336.1 GCA_025929655.1 Pyrinomonadaceae bacterium | reverse complement strand
GGAACGAGCGGCATATACAAAGCGACTCGGTCGCCGGTTTCGACCCCAAGCTTCTTCAGCACATTTGCGAACCGGCACACTGCGCGATGAAGTTCGGCGTATGTCAATGTCCGCTGCTCGCCGGGCTCGCCTTCCCAGATAAAAGCCTTTTTATCTCTGCGATGTGTAGTCAGGTGGCGATCAAGACAGTTGTAGGAAATGTTTATCTTCCCGCCAACAAACCATTTAGCAAAGGGCTCGTTCCATTCAAGAGCCGTGTGCCATTTCTCGAACCAATCCAGCGATTCGGCTTGCTGCGCCCAAAAATTCGGAATGTCGAGTGCGGCCTCGTTGTAGATCCGTTCATATTCCTCGAAGCTTTTGATATGGGCGCTGGCGGAGAATTCGCGAGGTGGAGGAAATTCCCGCTCTTCGTGAAGGATCGATTCAATGGCGGCTTGATCTGACATTACAGAAAGTATAAATCACAAAGGCGGAAACCTGAGCGATAGCGAGGGTGTCAATCTCTCACCGACTAGAAACACAGTCCCTATCGGTCGTGTTTCCGCCTGTGTGTTCAACTCGTGTAGAATCACGCCAGTTTATGCCGCTGCTGGAAATGCGAAACATCGTCAAGGAATTCCCGGGCGTTCGGGCGCTCGACGGGGTGAGTTTCACGCTTGAAAAAGGCGAGTTTCACGCGTTGGTCGGCGAAAACGGTGCAGGAAAATCCACTTTAATGAAGGTATTGTCGGGAGTGTACCCCGAAGGTTCTTTCGACGGCGAAATACTGATCGACGATTCGGCCCGCCATTTTCGCAGTGTTCGCGATTCGGAAACCGCGGGAATATCGATCATTTACCAGGAGCTTTCCCTGGTTAAGGAATTGACCGTGGGCGAGAATATCTTTCTCGGCCGCGAGCCGTCACGTTTTGGCGTGATCGATTCGGCCAGGTTATACCATCGCGCGGCGACCCTTTTGAAGGAGCTTCATTTAAACATCGACCCGCGGGTTCAGGTCGGCAACCTCGGCATCGGCCGACAGCAGTTGGTCGAGATCGCGAAAGCGCTGTCCCGGGACGCTAAGATCCTGGTTTTGGATGAGCCCACGGCCGCGCTAACGGAGAGCGAGGTGGAGACGCTCTTCCACATCCTGGCGAAACTAAAGAGCCGCGGTGTCGGTTTGATCTACATCTCGCACAAGCTCGAAGAGGTTTTCCGGACGAGCGACCGCGTTACCGTAATGCGCGACGGGCGGACCGTCGGTACATACACAGCTAAAGAATTAACGAAAGACCAAATTATCTCTGAAATGGTAGGGCGCGAGGTCGGCGATATTTTTCCCGCGTCCGCTCACGAATTCGGCCCGGTCGCGCTCGAAGCACGTAACTTAACGGTTTATTCCATCGAACGGCCGGACAAGCGGATCGTTGAAGATGTTTCCTTCGCGGTCAGAAAGGGCGAAGTGCTTGGAATTGCGGGATTGATGGGCTCCGGACGTACAGAACTTATGACGGCGATCTTCGGCGGATGGCCTGGGAAATATTCGCGGACGGTATTTGTTGAGGGACAGGAACGTTTTATCGGTTCGCCCGACGACGCTATCGACAGCGGGATCGGCTTTGTCACCGAAGACCGGAAAAGGTTCGGACTGGTCATCGATCAGACGATCGTCGACAACATGACGCTCGCTGGACTGAAATCCATCTCGGGACGTTTTCTGACCGACCGCTCGCGCGAGGTGGCCGCGGTACGCGGTCCGATGCGTTCGCTGAATATCAAAGCAGCGTCGCCGCTGACGATCGCGGGCAACCTCTCGGGCGGCAATCAGCAAAAGGTCGTATTAGGGAAATGGCTTTTGACCAAGCCGAAGATCCTGTTTCTCGATGAACCGACCCGCGGAATAGACGTCGGCGCGAAACAGGAGATCTACGCGGAAATTAACAATCTCGCAAAAGACGGCCTTGCGATCGTCCTTGTTTCTTCCGAATTGCCGGAAATTCTCGGACTTTCCGATCGCATTATCGTGCTGCATCGTGGGCGCGTCGCTGCCGAATTCACACGCGAAATCGCCACAGCAGAAAAAGTAATGGCGGCCGCGACGGGCGGTAACTAACAAGTTTTCAGTTATTAGTTTTTAGTTCCCAGTTTTTACGGAAGAAATGGCGGAATCGGAAAAAAGTTCATTCTCGACATCGTCACTGCGCGCATACGTGATGATCGCTGTGCTCGCGGGCATCTGGCTGTATTTTCATTGGGCGACCAACTCGATCTTTTTGACGCCCAGGAATTTGTCCAATCTTGCAACGCAGATGTCCGTTACAGGGATTCTCGCGGTCGGGATGCTGATGCTGATCGTGAGCGGGAATATAGATCTTTCCGTGGGTTCCGTCCTGGGATTTGCCGGTGGTATCGCTGCGTATTCACTCTCGATGCTTGGATACGGGCTCCCAGCGGCGATCGTTTTCGCGATCGCAGTCGCGACCCTGATCGGGATGTTCCAGGGCGCTTTAACCGCGTACCTGAACATACCGGCTTTCATCGTCACCCTTGGCGGCCTGCTCGCGTGGCGCGGAGCGGTCAAATGGCTGCTCGGCGGAAATACGGTTCCGGTTGCGGACGAAACCTTTAAGGCGATCGGGCAGGAGAATCTAACCCGCGAAGTCGGCTGGATACTCGCCGGCGCCGCGACCGTTTTTACGATATACGTAGCGTACCGGCGTGCGAGGTCCGAAGCGCAGTACGGCGACGGGAAGGTGAATCTCACACGATCTATCTTGAACGCACTGATCCCGGTCGCCGGGGCGGTCGCCTTCATCTGGGTGATGAACGCATACCAAGGCGTACCGATCCCGGTACTGATCTTTGTCTCTGTTGCGCTGATCGGTGCGTTTCTGATGACCTCGACCGTTTTCGGCCGATACCTTTACGCCATCGGCGGGAACCCCGACGCAGCACGCCTTTCAGGTATCAACAACAAACGAAACATTTTAAAAGTTTATGCCCTGCTCGGTGCCTTCACCGGCATCGCCGCATTGATCTTCACAGCGCGCGTCGGGAGCGCCGCTCCGGACGCGGGGACGTTAAAGGAACTCGACGCCATCGCCGCTTGCGTGATCGGCGGCGCTTCACTGATGGGCGGCCGCGGCACCGTTTTCGGTGCTTGCATCGGCGCGTTGATAATGGCCAGCCTTGACAACGGAATGTCCCTACTGAATGTCCGCGATTTCATGCAGGACATTGTCAAAGGCTCGATCCTGGTGGCTGCGGTCGGGTTGGACATGATGGGAAGGAAGCAAAGCTAACCGCCGATAAAGCTCATCGATCGAGAGGGCGTAACAAACTCCGCGTCGTTTATGTAATGACGCGGTTCTTTTTTTAGAACTGCGCTTTCGATGAAGCTGACTATATTGCTGCGTGAGGCCCCGGAACGCAAACAGTCGCGGAGGTTGTGCTCTGTAGTCGAGAAAAGACACGTTCGTATCTGGCCGTCGGCGGTGAGGCGGATTCGCGAGCACTGACCGCAAAACATTTCAGTGACCGGTGCGATGATCCCGATCTCGCCCGGAGCGCCGTCGGCGAACGCATATTTCCACGCAGTTTCGCTGCCGCGAGAAGTTTCTTTCAACTTCAACGGGAAAACCTTTTCGATCGTATCGCGGATCTCGCGGCCCGAAACGACCATCTC
>JAICPV010000226.1 GCA_025929655.1 Pyrinomonadaceae bacterium | reverse complement strand
ATTCAGCCGAACACGACCGTCAACGTGATGGCAGCGGGATTAGCTCTTATCTTTGTACATTTCGGATACCGAAAGCTTTCAGCGGGTCTGGGAACATTGGCGGCCCTTATCGGTTTCACTGCGTTGTTGCAGAATTTTTCTCACACGGACTTTGGTTTCAACACGGTCCTTATGTTCGGCCGTGAATGGGGAAGCACCGGCACAAACATACCAGGGTTGATGGGTGTTCCGGGGGCGCTGTCCTGGACGCTACTGGGCACGTCGCTGGTTCTCTTTTCGATCTTCTCCAAACACGACTACCCAACGGATTATAGGCCGGCCCGCCTGGCGGCCGTCACGCTCGCAGGGATCGCAATGCTGAGCTCGTCGCTCTCGCTCATCGGATATCTCTACGGGGCAAAAGCGCTCTACACGATCACCGCGTACACGGCGATCGCTTTCCAAACGGCGGTCTTCACCCTCTGCATTTCACTTGCTATCGTCTTTGGAATACGCGAAAGCGGACCGATGCGCCTGTTCGCGGATCGCGGCCCGGCCGGAATTCTCGCTCGCCGGCTTGTTCCGCCGCTTATACTTTTGCCGATCCTCATCGGCGGGATCCGCTTGCTCGGGGAAAGGGCCGGCTTCTACGACCTGGCTTTCGGGAGCGCGATGAGGACCGTCACCGAGATCGCTCTGCTGCTCACGATCGTTTGGTGGGCGGGGAAGGCGATCAACCGCCAGGCAAAACGTGTCGAAGAGATCCAAAACGATCTGAAACGGATCGCCGATGCGATGCCGCAAGTCGTCTGGATGGCCGACAGCAGCGGTGCCGTCGAGTATTACAACGAGCGCGCCGCGCAGCTTGCGGGAATTCATCGCAACGGCGACGGGATGTACGAGTGGCAGTCGGGTATGCATCCGGACGATATCCAGGCAGCGCTCGAGAGTTGGAAGGAAGCGGTAAGTAAGGGCGGCGTGTACGCGCACGAGCACCGGATCCAGATGGCCGACGGCAGCTTCCGCTGGCACCTCAGCCGGGCGGTCCCGACACAAGGATCTAATGGCGACGGCCAAAAATGGTTCGGCACGGCCACCGACATACATGACCTCAAAACAGCCGAATACGCTCTGCGAGAAAGCGAGCAGCGATTCGCGCGCTTCATGCAGAATCTGCCGGGATTAGCCTGGATCAAAGACCGGGACGGCCGTTACGTCTTCGCGAACGAAGCCGCGCAGATCGCATTTGGCAAAACCGGCGCCGAACTTTACGGGAAAACGGACCCGGAGATCTTCGACCCGGAAACCGCGGCCGGCTTTGTCGAAAATGACCGCCTCGCATTCGAAAGCGCAACCGGCCGTCAGACGATCGAGGCGCTGAAGGACGATGCCGGCAATGTCCATTATTCGCTCGTAAACAAATTCCCGATCCATGTGAACGGGGAACCGTCGCTGATCGGCGGAATGGCCATCGACATCACCGAGCAAAAGATCGCACAGGACAATCAGGAATTCCTTTTCCGGATCGCAGACAAGATCCGTGTAGCACGAAAGGCGGAGGACCTTCTGGTAGAGATTTCCGTTGAGCTGGGCAAATTCCTCGATCTGCACCGCTGCTTGTTCAATGAGATCGATCTGAATGCCGACATCGAAACGGTTCACCGCGACTATTCGCGGACTGGCGAGTCGATAGCCGGCCGGCACAAGATCTCCGACTACAGCGCCGTCAACTCGGAGGCAATGGCTGCAGGAAACACGATCGTTAACCGCGATTCGAAAAATGATCCAAGAACCGCGGATCTTTTCGATAAGACATACGGTCCCAACAAGGAGCTTGCTTACGTCGCTGTGCCGATGATGCGTGAAGCGCGTTGGGTTGCGTCCCTTTGGTGCAGCGACGACCGCCCGCGCGATTGGACCGTGCACGAGATCACGCTGATAGAGAACATCGCCGAACGAGCATGGGCAGCGGTCGAGCGGCTGCGTAGCGAGATGGTCTCTGCGAAACTCGCCGCGGTCGTCCAATCATCCGACGACGCGATCATCAGCAAAGACTTAAACGGCGTCATTACAAGCTGGAACCGGGGAGCGGAGAAGATCTTTGGTTACTCCGAGAGCGAAGTTATCGGGAAACCGATCACGATATTGATACCTGAAGACCGGCTCGCTGAAGAACCAACGATCCTGGATCGGATCCGCCACGGTGAATCCATCGATCATTATGAAACTATCCGCCGCAGAAAGGACGGTACGCTTCTGAACATTTCGCTGACCGTATCGCCGATACACGACGCGGAAGGGCGCGTGATCGGAGCATCAAAGATCGCGCGCGATATTACAGAGAGCAAGGCCGCCGAGCAGGCAATCGAAATGATCTCGCGGATGCCGGAAGAAAACCCGAACCCGGTGATGCGGGTCACGCCGAAGGGCGAATTACTTTATTCGAACCCTGCCGCAAAACCTGTCATAGAATACTGGGAAAATTTATTCGGGGAGAAACTGCCCGAGGATTTTCGGTTGTGCGTCTGGGAAGCATTCGAAACAAACTCTAAGCAGACGATCGATGTGGTCTACGACGACCGGTTCCTGTCCTGCAACCTCTCGCCGGTCAAAGAAGGCGGCTACGTGAACGTCTACGCGGACGACGTTACCGACAGGCAAACGGCGCAGCAGGCAGTGGCTCGAAGCGAACAGGAGCTTTCGGACTTCTTTGACAACGCCTCGATGGGATTGCATTGGGTAGGGCCTGACGGGACCATCCTTCGCGTAAATCAAGCGGAACTCGACATGCTCGGATACAGCCGAGAGGAATATGTCGGCCGGGACATTGCTGAATTTCACGTTGATAAACCCGTGATCGCCGATATTCTCGCAAGGCTTTCGCAGGGAGAAGTGCTGCACGGCTACCCGGCGCGGCTGCGCCATAAGGACGGCTCTACCCGGGATGTCCTGATCAACTCAAGCGTATTGTTCGAAAACGGTGAGTTCATTCACACGCGTTGTTTCACCCACGATATCACCGACCTGAGGCACGCTCAGGAAAAACTGCGGGCGAGTGAGACGCAGCTCCGGCTCGTCACCGATGCCATTCCGGCACTTGTGTCTTATATCGACAAGCACGAGCGATATCAATTTGTTAATCGACAGTATTCCGACTGGTTCGGAAGGCCGAGTGCCGACTTCCTGGGTAAAAAAGTCCGCGATGTTGTCGGTGCCCGCGCTTATTCAATAACAAGGCCTTATATAGCGGCTGCGCTTTCAGGCAAGGAAGTATCATTTGATTCCTGGCTAAACTACAAAGCCGCTGGGCAGCGTTTTGTGCATGTCTCGTATGTTCCCGATGTACTGCAGGATGGCAGTGTACAAGGCCTGTTCGCTCTTGTAAGCGATCTCAGCGAACTTAAACGTTCGGAAGACCTGCTTCACGCCAGTCAGGAACGGATGCGCCTGATGACGGAGAGTTTCACGGATTATGCGATCTTTTCGACCGACAACGAAGGCCGTATAGATTCGTGGAACCCAGGCGCTGCGGTGATCTTCGGGTACAGCGAAGAGGAGATCATTGGGCAGCCTTCAGAAATATTGTTCACGCCCGAGGATGTGGTAAAAGGTGTCCCGCTTACGGAAATGCGCGGAGCGCGGCGGAACGGACGAGCGTTGGACGAGCGCTGGCACGTTCGCAAGGACGGATCACGATTTTTCGCCAGCGGGTCGATGGTGCCGCTCTATGTCGGCCGTGTCCTGAGCGGTTATGCGAAGATCGCGGCCGACCTTACCGAACGGAAGCGAAACGCGGAAGCTCTGCAGCGGGCGCACGACCAGATGGAGGTGCGGGTACTCGAGCGGACCCGCGAGCTTGCGGAGGCCAACGCCGCTCTCCGCGCCGAGATCACCGAGCGTCAGGCCGCCGAAGAGCAAAAGATCGCCCTACTGAAACGGCTTGTCACCTCGCAGGAAGACGAACGCCGAAGGATCGCGCGAGACCTGCACGACCAGCTCGGCCAGCGGCTCACCGCACTTCGGCTGAAGATCGCTTCGCTTCGCGAGGTCATCGGCGCCGATCGCGAGCTGCAGGCACGAACGAACCGGCTACAGGAGATCGGAGAGCTTCTCGATTCGGAGGTCAGCTTCCTTGCCTGGGAGCTTCGTCCGTCGGCGATCGAGGAGCTCGGCCTCACGGACGCTATCGGCACATTCGCCCGCGAATGGTCGCGGCATTACGGAATACCCGCGGAATTTCATGCTACGGGGATGGCGAAGCTAAAACTCGACCCCGAAGCCGACACCCATCTTTACAGGATCGCCCAGGAAGCATTGAACAATATCGTCAAGCACGCCAACGCGAAAAAGGTCAACATCCTTTTGGAACACACCAAGGGTGAAGTTATCCTGATCGTCGAGGACGACGGCAAGGGGTTCGACCGCCGCGAGTCCAAACGCTCCCGAAAAAGCGGTAAGGGGCTCGGCCTCACCGGGATGGAAGAACGAGCGTCGCTGATCGGCGGAGCCGTTGAGGTCGAATCTTCACCGGGCAGCGGGACAACCGTGTTTGCAAGGATACCTCTCCCATCCAACGGACGTAAGTAGGAAAAAATGACGCAAAAACTACGGATCCTGATTGCCGAGGACCACTACACAGTACGCGAAGGTATCAAGCTCCTTGTAAATTCGCAGCCGGATATGGAAGTAATCGGGGAGGCCGACGACGGGGAAATTGCGATAAAGATGTTTGAGGAATTACAGCCCGACCTTATCGTGATGGACATCTCAATGCCCAACCTCAACGGCCTGAAAGCGACCAAACGGCTCCGAAGCAAATTTCCTTCCGCGAGGATCCTGACGTTGACACGCCACACGGACGATGGCTACTTGCGGCAACTGATCTCGGCCGGTGCAAGCGGTTACGTGCTGAAACAGAGCGCCCCCAGCGAACTGAT
>JAICPV010000021.1 GCA_025929655.1 Pyrinomonadaceae bacterium | reverse complement strand
TGTCAACAAAGCAGCTTCGCGCAGATCATGCACAGGATAAACATCTATACCCTGAACGACCGCGGCTTCCTTGGCGTTTTCCTCCGGGACCAGAAGATTCTTTATGCCGTTCGCTCTTGCGGCCAAAGCGATCGAAAGCGCTCCGCGAACGGGCCGGACACGTCCGTCCAGCGACAGCTCACCGATGCTCATCGTTGCATCGAGGGATTCGGCATTTCCTAGTTCCCCGTTCGCGCCGAGAATGCCCAATGCTATCGGCAGGTCGAAGCTCGCGCCTTCCTTGCGAAGGTCGGCAGGAGCGAGGTTGATCGTCACCTTATGGATCGGAAAAAAGAAACCGCTGTTCGATATCGCGGCGCGGATGCGCTCACGCGATTCCCGAACGGCGGTGTCCGGCAGGCCAACGACGATGACGGCCGCTTCGTCATTCTGCCCGCGAACCGGCTGCAGGTTCACCTCGATGTCCACAATGAGAGCGTCGATGCCGTAAACGGCCGCCGACTGTGTCACAAAAAGCATACGGGAACTCGAATTAAAGGGTCTTGGTGGCAGTGTATATCAGTTTGGTTTGCAAACCAATCGGTCGCTAGCGGGACCCCGACTTAGTTCGTTCGCGCGGCACGCAGCGGAGCAACCCTGTGTTCATCGCCGGCACTTCGAGCGATTCATTTACCGGCCTTCGACCCGCATAAGTAGGTTTTTGTACCGCGGGTCGTCACGGAGGGGGTCGAGGCGAGGGTCGATCTTGAGTAACGCCATTCCCCAGTCACGTCGTTGGTATGATCGTTCCAGATACTCGAAAGCCTTATCATAATTTCCGAGCCAAACATGGGTAGCCGCAATTTCGAAGTCGATCCCATCTTCCAATTCCGCACGCTTGCGCAAGAGCCCTGTCCAACCGGAAGCCCGATGGGCCGCTTTATAGCCGGTGATGGTTTGCTCATCCCTTTTATTCCCGATAGCCAACCATTTCATAAACCATTCAGAAGCTTCCTCCTCTTTCCCTTGGGCCGCTAGAGTGATGAAAAGCCATTTGTAGGCGGTGAGGTAGCTGCTGTCCAAGGTTATGACGCGCTTGAATTGAGCAGCGGCCTCATCGTAACGCCGCATATTCCATAGACAATTACCATACAATCGCAGGGCAAAGAGCGAAGCGGGATCAAGATCGATCGCGGTCCTGAGTTCAGTAACAGCTTCGTCGAAACGTCCTAGAACAGAGAGTATGTCGCCATAATTCATACGCGCGATCGACGAATTCGGACTTAGGTCGACAGCGCGTTTGCAATCGGCTTCAGCGGCCGAAAAATCATATTCATAGTAGGCCTTGAGCACGCATCGCTGGCTGTAAGCCTCCGAAAGCTCAGGATCCAGATGAAGAGCCTTATCGATCGCTTCGGAAGCCAGCCGGTATTGCTCGTGGATATCGATATAACGCGGGCTCAGGTGGGCAAGCGATATATAAGCTTGAGCCAGGCCCGCCCAAGCCAACGCATAGTTGGGATCCAGCCGAACCGCCTCCTGCATGGCCTCGACGACCCCGGAAGTTTTCCTCTTGTCGTCCAGGTAAAAGGCCTGCAGATAGAGCCGATAGGCCTCCTCGTTCTCTGTGCCGCGCCGCGCGTACGTTCCACCCGGCTTAACGTCGAATCGCACCATTATTTGGTTCGTAAATTCGCGTGCAATCGCATCCTGCGCCCTGAGAATGTTTGAAACAACCAGCTGTGCATTGAACGAATCCTCGACCGTACCGCTGGCCACGTTGTAGAGTTGCCCCGTTACCTTAATTCGTCCGTCGGCGATCTGGTAGCTTGATGCTATAACGTAGTCGACCTGCTGTTCGCGGCCAGCGGAAAGCGGGTCTACCTCCGCTCCGGCGTAGCGGCGCACCACTCCGAGCGGCTTGACCGCCAAGCCTTGCGTTGACGACAACCGATTGATCAAGGCATCGGCGATCCCGATCTCGTATAAGACCTCACGGTCGGCAGGGTTTATCGGTGCGACGGGCAAGACCAGAATGGAACGCGGAGTTCCGGGACGGGTTGTGCGTACAACACCGTACCAACCGATAATTACGGCCGCCACGATCCCCACAAGGCAGGCCGCGAGAACAGTATATTTCGAGCGTTGGCGCCTTTTCCCCGGCATCTCTTCAACAAGAAGGACCTCGTGAGACTCTTCCGGCCATTCGGAAGCAGCCGGAACGGATTTGTCTGCGGTCCCTACCGCACCATTTTGGACAGTGTATTCCGTCGAAACCTCGCCGCTCTGTGATAGCTCCGATAGCCGAAACGCCCCCGAGCCATTGGTGACAATGGATACCGGAAAAACGAACCTGTACCCGCGCCGTGGAACGGTTTGGATGAACCTTTCTTTGGATGTGTCACCGAGAGCTTGGCGGATCAACCAGATCGCTTTAGTGAGAGATCCTTCCTCGACAAACATGCCTTCCCAAACCGTATCGATGATCTCCGATTTTGAAACGAGGTGGCCGTGACGCTCCACAAGGATCTTAAGCACAGCGAATGATTTTATGTTGAGGGGGATCGGTTCGCCGTTCCGAAGCAAGAGTTCCTCACCCGGAACCAGGCGAAAACCGTCGAACTCGTAGATCGTTCCGTTTTTCGCCACTGATTCCATAGGTTTTAGAGCACGGTAAGAGAAAGGTAAGAACTATTCCAAGACTCCCGCAGTCCGCTCGTTCTACGATTCGCCGTACACGATACCGTTGACAGTCTGTTCGGGTCTAAGTTCGAACTGTACATTGCCGTTGGAAACTGTGTAAACAGGCCAATTCTAGTCCCGATCGGCGCAATATGCAAAAAGTTGGAAAACCTAATAAACACCATGAAAAAAGTGAACAGTAAGAAAAGTATTGTTATAGCAAGTGTGATTCTCCTCCTGGGTGTAACGGCGGTAGCCGCCGTAACGTCAGCTCAGACGGTCCAGGTAGGAAACGTTGAGGAACTGTACACTGCGGTAAACGATCCGGGGAATGCGGGTGCCACGCTTGTATTGGCTCCGGGCGTTTATATGCTGTCCGCAACCGATTCCGCGGGGACCACACGAGCGAATGGCGGGCGGTTGGAACTGCAGGCGGATATGTCGCTGCGTGGTGTTGAGGACGACCGGGGAGCGGTCGTCATCGACGCGAATGATCTTCCGGCGAGCTCATACCTCGCGGGTGTTGGCACGTTTAGGATAGGCGCGATAAGGATGGGACGCGGCAATAACTCTATCCAGTCGCTGACCGTCCGCAACGCCCGCAACGGCACAGCAAATATTGATACTTCTCTCCAATGGCCGGGCACGGCGTTCGTGAGGATCGCCAATATCGCTTCGTCCGGTTCGCAGCGAGGACTCGACGTCATCAATCACGGTCCCCTGGGGGCGTCTGGCGAGACCATCGAAGCCGATATCATCGGCAGTGATTTCTTCAACAATAATGCACCCGCATGTCAGGGTTCTCCATGTCAGGGGGTGCGTGTAGCAAATTTCCGGGCAACGGACAGCACCATCAATGCACGCATGACCGGCAACCGATTCTGGGGTCAACACATGGGTCGCCTCTTTGCCAATAACGGTGCGACAAATTCTGCGGTCAACGTATTTTCGGCCGGGAACCGTGCCATTGACAACGGTGCCGGAACCGTCGTCCTGGGAGCAAACGCTCCACCAGTCGCGAACGGAAACTCCGTAGAACTTCAGGCCCACGGTGATCATATTGTCGACAACACAGGAACACCTTTCGACGCGACCCTTGTCGGCGGACTTGTTGTAGTTGGCGGTGACACCGGTGCCGCGTTCCCGAACACAGTAAACAATAACACCGTCAGAGTATCGCTCTGGGGCTGCCGGATCGAGGGGAACAATGTTTCGGACATTTATGCGGTAGGGGCCCGCTCGTGGCTCCATCCAACCGTATTGCCCGGTACGAACAATCACGTAACGATCGATATCTACGGCGAGAGGCAGTACCGTGTGCCGCCAGTAGAGTTTATCGCGGACAGCCTGCCCAACGATCCGTCGCTGAATAATTCTGTCTCGGTGATTCGTTAGTTAGTGACCGAAGGAGATTTGAAAATGAAACACGATAACTTAAGACTTCGATCGAATCGACTAGCAAGAAGACTCTTTGCCTTTATTTTGTCGATCACGATGATATTTGGCGGAGTCCTGCAAGCTTGGGCCCAGGAATGCACGAACCCGAATTGGGAAGTTTATGCGACCGGGCTGACAAACCCCAGAAACCTGCATTTCGGCCCCGATGGGCTGCTATATGTCGCTGAGGCGGGTATCGGCGGAAATCTTGAGCCCACGTGCGATCCCGCGGATAATATGTTTCAACCGTACCGGGGCGGATATTCTGCCAGCATCTCTAGGATAATGCCCGACGGAACCCAGCAAACCGTCGCTGACGGTCTACCCGGGTTTATTGACGGATTTGGGGATGGATTAGGCGTCTCCGACCTTGCCTGGATCGACGGCACGATGTATGCGCTGATCGAGGGCGGCGGCTGCACGCGCGGGCTGCCGAACGACCCGGCGGGGGTTGTGCGAATAAACGACGACGGTTCGTACACATATGTCGCGGACATTACTGCATTTGTACGTGCCAATCCGGTCGCGAGCGAACCTGAGTGCGGACCGTTTGCCGACTGTGAGCCGGATGGAGTACCGCATTCCATGATGGTTCATGGCGACAGATTGCTTATCGTAGAAACCAATCATAACAGCGTGCTTCAGGTTGATGTGTTTTCGGGTTTGGTTGAGCGGGTGCTCGATCTGTCCGTGCAGGACCCGGCTCCGATCATTCTCAATCGCAAAGGTAATGATCTCTTCCTGGCAGGATTCGACGGTTTGATCCAATCCTTCAGCAGCTTTAGCCCGGTGACGACGTTCGACCAAGGTTACAGTGCGATCGTAAATCTTCATATTCGCGGAAACGATATGTACATACTGGAAACGTTTGCTCCAGACACTCCGTGGACTCCCGACACCGGCCGCGTGATCCACCGTGCATTCGATGGAAACCGAAATGTGATCGCCTGCGGGCTGAACTTTCCGATAGGAATGACGCGACGCGGAAACGAGCTTTTCGTTTCAACCGCAAGCCACGGCCAAGGGTCGGTTACGGGCGTCGGACAGATCGTCCGAGTGCAGCTGTAAAACGATCGCGAAGAATGCAGCCGATTTGGTACGGCCGTCGAACTAGGAGAAGTTTGGCGGTCGTCTCCATGTCATATTTCGCTTTACCTTTAGCCGAATTCCCGATAAACTCGGAATCAGTCAAAGCAACCGCATTTCGATCGGAGGGCATCATAGCCACGAAGAAGTACCTAAAATCCGGAGCGAATCTCTTAGGAGTTTCTATGGACTCGAACTCGGCGGCCATTGAGAATGATGCCGTTTTCGGTTTTGAGGAAGCAGCAGCGGAATTTCCAGTCTCCGCCGTTTTGCCAGTTGCTGCGGAACCGCAATTTTCCGACAGCGCGGCTGACTTTGACCTTTGCCGCCTTGCGGCGGGCGGGAACCTTGCAGCTTTCGAGCTTATCTATCAACGCTATCATCGGCGCACCTACGCCCTCTGCCTTCGAATGACCAACAGCCAGACTGAGGCTGAAGACCTGACGCAGGAAGTTTTCATACAGCTTTTCCGTAAAGTAGGCAGTTTCCGCGGCGATTCCGCATTTTCGACGTGGCTCCATCGGTTGATCGTCAATCAGGTCTTGATGCATTTCCGCCGCCGCAGCGTAAAGAACGAAAAAGTGTCCGAAGACGGCGAGATGCCGGAGCAAACGGTCACCGGTTCCGCAAATCCGAACCGAATGCAGGTGGTCGACCGGATCGCGTTGAAGAACGCCGTGGCATTGCTTCCGAAGGGTTACAAGAGCGTATTTTTGCTGCACGACGTACAGGGTTACGAACATGAAGAGGTGGCGCGAAGGCTCGGTATTTCGATAGGCACCTCGAAATCGCAGCTCCATAAGGCGAGACTGAAGCTGCGGACGCTTTTGATGAAGCAATCCGGCTAAACGGAACTTATTCATAAACTACACGAACATTGCGTAAAGCTTGTTCGTGTTTATTTTTGGCGCGATTTCGGTTAAATTTTGGTGAAAAGGGCAACTTTTAGCATAGGTCGCTAATCTATAAAATCAGATCAGCGGGTTAATTCGAGGTGAAATAATAGCTCGGAATTTGAGCGGCGGAAATTTTTATGACGTGCGGTGATTGCCAGGAATTGCTCAGCCGGTTCATCGACGGTGATCTCGAGGAAGCTCGAACAGTCATCGTGGCCGATCATCTTGCCGTTTGTGCCGAATGCACGGTCATGCGCGACGACCTCGCTTCCATTTTGGCCCACTGCCGTGAAGGCGAGCTTGACGAGGCTGTTCCCCCAAATCCTGCCGCACTTTGGCGAAGGATCAATAACCTGATCGAGAGCGAATTGCCTGCAGAGATCCCGGTCGAGGTTAAGCGAAAGGGATGGTTCGGCGCCAAGCTTTCATTTTCACAGGCCGCGGTCGCCGTTGTTGCGGTAGCATTGATAAGTTCGTTATTGACCATAGTAGGGATCAGGAACTATTTTGCACCGCCAGGCGATGAGATGTCGGTTGCCTCAAGCGGCCCGCCGTCGCTGTTCACGCGTGCCCTGCGCAGGGTCGGCCTCGCCGAGACTCCGCAGCAGGCTCGTGAGCGTCGATTCAGGGCACAGGAGGCGGCGATCCAATATTGGAACGCGCGGGCCCAGGCACGGCGCGCGACCTGGGATGCAAGGATGACCGCGGCGTTCGACCGCAATCTTTACGAGATCGATCAGGCGGTAAGCGAATACACTGTGATACTGCAACACGACCCGGACGATAAACTCTCCGAAGAAATGCTCGATTCCGCGCTGACCGAGAAACTTAATCTCCTGCGCCAGTTCTCGGAACTTTAGTCTTAAAATGTCCTTTTCCGCGAAAATATCACGCCGCTTCTCCGGGCTGCGAAAAGCTATGGCCTTGCTCATCATCGGCGTGGTGTTGGCAGCCTCCGGGACAGCGTTTGGACAAAGGCGGTTTTCGCGCAGCTATCCTGCCGCTCAAAACGTCCGTATCCATCTTATCAATCGTTCGGGGACAGTTACCGTTGTAGGCTGGGACCGCCAGGAGGTGGCGATCACGGCTTCGCTGGACGCTCCTGCAGCCGCGATCATGCCCCAAAATGTCGAGGGAACGATTTTCGTCAATCTAGTTCGGGACAATCAGGGTCGCGACGTAGGTAACGTCAACTTCAACATTCGGGTCCCGTACACCGCCAGCGTCGACATCGAAACATTGATCGGAAACCTGAATGTCACGAATGTCCGGGGCGGCCTCGTTCGGGCACATATTTCCAGCGAGGGTGACATCACCCTTACGAACATCAATTCGTACACTGTCTCCGCGCAAAACGGCATCGGCAACATATTCTTCGACGGCGATCTGACAGCCGGCGGAAATTACCGTTTCGCTTCGGTGCGGGGTGACATAAACCTGAGAATACCTTTCACCTCGTCTTTCAAGCTTGTTGCTACCGCCCCGTCCACTCGCAACATCTCGCTCGGATCGTTTTCCAACGGCGGGATGAACTACCTTGGTGACGGCCGCCGCGTAGTGGGAAAATTCGGCGACGGCAGCTCGACCCTGACCGTTACAAATCAGCGCGGGAGCATCTCATTTATCCGACGCTAAATTTCTATTGCCCTCGACCTTCCATAAAAGCTAAACTTTTATTGGCCCCGTTCTCCTCCCTTCCCACCATCGCCATGAAATATAAAAACACCTTCGTTCTCGCAGCCGTAATTCTCGCATTTGCATTTGCCGCACACGCTCAAACACCGTCGCTGATAAAGCGAACAACTTATAAAAACGACCGGCTCGAGTTCGGTGCCGGCGGCACGCTTTCCGTGATCGGCGCGCCAAACGGCTCGATACGAATCGAAGGCTGGTCGAACCGCGAGATCGAGATCTCCGCGGAGATCGAGATCACGGCCCAGACCGAAGCCGATCTGGACCGGATCTCGAAAGTCACGGGCTTCATAACGGAAGAAAGCCTCGGGCGGACCGGCATTGTGAGCGTAGGTACACACGATAAGAAATATCTAAAGAGCGTGGACAAGAAATTCCCGAAAACGCTATTGGGGCTGCCGTTAAAGATCGATTACGTCATCAAGGTGCCGCGTTACTGCGACCTTCAGATCGACGGAGGAAGAGGTGATCTTCGTATCGCCGGTGTCGAGGGCAACATGAAGATCAATTTCCTCGAGTCTGATGCTCGAATGGACCTGGTTGGCGGCGGTGTGTTGGCGACGATCGGCAAGGGCAATCTCGAGCTGACGATCCCGACGCGGAGCTGGCGCGGTGCGTTCGCGGATATCCAGGTCGCGAGCGGCAACATGGTCCTCAACCTTCCTTCGGGCCTCAACGCTGAATTCGACGCATTAATATTGCGTACAGGCAAGATCGAAAATGAATTCGCGGGTTTCAAACCGCGCAGCCGAAAAGCCGACTTCACCGAGAAATCGATCGCCGCTAAGGCGGGTTCCGGCTCAACACCGCTGAAATTCACTGTCGGCGACGGGAACATGAAGATCAGGGAGATCGGAAAAGGCACTTAAAGACCATTCTCTTTTGAGAATCAAAATCGCAGGTGGTAACGTATTTTTCGTTACCACTTTTTTATGTCCATAAAATCCGATCTTTGGCTTCGGCGGATGGCCGAGGAACATCAGATGATCTCGCCTTTTTTACCTGAGCTGGTCCGGGAATCGAACGGCACCAAGATAATTTCGGCAGGGGCTTCCAGCTACGGCTATGATATGCGTCTCGCCGACGACGGTTTCAAGATCTTCTCGTCCGTGCACGGCAAAGAGATCGATCCGAAACGGTTCGACGAGCAGTATTCCCTGATCGAGCCGGAGATGCAGTCGGCCGAGGACGGTTCGAAATATTACATCCTTCCAGGGCATCATTACGGCCTCGGAGTCACTGTAGAGACGTTCAGGATGCCGCGAAACGTTACCGGTATCGCGCTCGGCAAATCGACGTACGCGCGTGCCGGCTTGCTGGTGAACACGACCCCGCTGGAAGCCGGTTGGACCGGCCGGCTCGTCGTGGAGATCGCGAACCTTGCTAATCTGCCGCTTCGCGTCTACGTCAACGAGGGAATCGGGCAAATTTTGTTTTTCGAGTCCGACGAAGATTGTGCCGTGAGCTACGAAGAACGCGGAGGTAAATACCAGGGCCAGACCGGCTTAACGTTCGCGAAGGTTTAAGGTTGGCGTTCCGAGTTTGGAGTTCCGGCTTCGGCCGGCTGGCCGTGATTCGAACGCGCAATATCAACATGACAACGCTGAGTACGACGACGGTCCTTTTGCTCATCATCCTATTTGGATGGCAGATTGATCGCGCTCAAACAAGGGTTGTCGATCCGAGCGAAAGCCGCCTAAAGGCGGAACTCCAAACGCGGCCCCGCACCCGCGATCTCGGCCTTAAGATCGGCATTCTACAGACGGGCCCGAACAATTCGATAACGGATGTATCGGGCGTTCTTGTTGGCCATACGACGGTCATTCGAGGCGATAACATACGAACCGGCGTGACCGCGATCCTGCCTCACAACGGAAATCTCTTTCGTGAAAAAGTGCCTGGCGCAGTTTTCGTTGGCAACGGCTTCGGCAAGCTCGCCGGTTCAACGCAGGTCAATGAATTAGGTGAGATCGAAACTCCGATCTTATTAACCTCGACGCTCAGCGTACCGAGGACCGCGGATTTTCTGATCGACCATATGCTCGCCCTTCCCGGCAACGAGAATGTTCAGTCGATCAATCCGCTCGTAGCCGAAACCAACGACGGATTCTTAAACGACATTCGAAGCCGGCCGATAATTCGCGACGATGTTTTCAATGCGATCAGGAATGCATCGGCCGGAATGGTGGAAGAAGGATCCGTGGGCGCCGGAACCGGAACGGTCGCGTTCGGATGGAAGGGCGGGATCGGCACCTCGTCGCGCAAGCTGCCGCAATCCTTCGGCGGTTATTCGATCGGTGTCCTGGTGCAATCAAATTTTGGGGGCGTTCTGTCAATAGACGGGGTGCCTGTGGGCATCGAACTCGGTAAATATTATCTGAAGGGAATGGTGTCGATGCAGAAGCCTGAAAGTGAGCAAGGGCGTGATCGACTAATTAGCCGCGACTCGGTCGCTACTGCTCCCGGTCCTGACTTGGCCGACGGATCAATTATTATCGTCATAGCGACCGATGCCCCGCTTGACCATCGCCAGCTCAAGAGACTTGCCGAACGCTCGATGGCCGGCCTTGCGCGCACCGGCTCTTCGATGACGAATGGGAGCGGCGATTACGCGATCGCATTTTCAACCAGCAATCGGATCAATGCCTCCGAACCCATTAGAAGTATACAGGTGGTCGGCAACGACGGGATGTCGCCTTTGTTCCAGGCCGTTATCGAAGCAACCGAAGAAGCAATACTGAATTCGCTCTTTCGCGCAACCACGGTCACTGGCAAAGAAAAGCGAACGATCGAGGCCATCCCGCTCGACAAGGTCAGAGAGGCATTAAAGAAATATCGTCGGATCAAATAGCACAAGGGACATTTGTCAAAAGCTCCGCTTAAATAGATACGATGCTTTGATGAAGAAGCTTCTCCCGTTGCTCCGCAGTCCATCTTCGCGAAGGGGTGGCTGAATGAAGGGGTTGTAACCGTTCCAATTTAGGCTGTCGTTGTAACCAACGTATAACGCCGTGCCCGGGCTCGGCGTCCACCCTACCACGAATTGCGGGCTGACGCGTCTAAAGATGTTTGAATAGTCGAGCCGAAGCCTCGCGAACGTATTGCGCGAAAACTGATATGTAGAACGCGAGCTGATCACGTTTTCGTCAAATGCAGTCAATCCCGTATCGTTCCTGACCAATCGGCGCTTGTTGTAGTTAAGTTGGGTCTGGAATGCTGTCGTCGGTTGATATCGAAAACTCGCTTCGATCGTAAATTGGTTCCCCGAACCCGGATCGCGCTTTGGTACCGCCAGACTGGAGCACAGAACCGGATCAGCGTCGCATTGCTGACGGTAAGCGAGGTAAGCCGGGCTGACACGTGGGAAATCCGGGCCTACGCCGGAATCGAAGTCCATCGCTCCCCATCGGTGATGGAAAAACACGAAGCCGAAAAACTGCTTCACCGGCGATGTTTCGATAAATCCGTATACGACATTATTGTGCGCGGAACGCTCACTGTCCTCGCCGAGAAAAGCGCCCTGAAGCGGCTTGGCTACAGTTCTGCGCGCTCCAAATTCGTGTTCGTAAACGCGCTCGTAACCATTCTGGTAACTAAGCCCAAGATACGTCTGCCGCTGTAGGGCGAGCATCCCCTGTGTTTCGGAAACGTAAAATTGGCTGCGGCCTTCCCAGTCGTAACGGATGTTCGTTGCATTGTTGAGTCGTTTGTAAATGATCTTTTTCTTTGCGTCGCGGTCCGTTTGATATTGGATGAACGAGCCGAGATAGTTCGTGTCCGTCCGGTCCGTGAAACCTACATCCGCGCGATAGTCCCGCGTTCTACCCTGTGCAAGATAGTTCATGTACAAGTTTCGATCGGACCGTTCCAAATACAGCCGGTAACCGAAACCGTTTCCGTTTCGATAAACGTTGCTGTTGAGGTCAGGATCGAAAAAGTTGCGTTTGGAGTTTGTTCCGAGCACCTGAAATTCAGCGATCGTTTTGGCGGTCAAAGCAAAGCGTCCGTCGAATCCGGAAGTGTAATTGCGGCGATTGATGAAATTGTAGGTCGTCGCGAAAAATCCCAGATTGTGCCGCTGGCCGACGTCGCGTTTCAGTCGAATCACTCCGATGGTTGCGTTCTTGTCCACCATGTTGCACGCATCATTTGGATCTTCTTCGTTTGGCAAACAGTTCAGCAGCGTTTGTCGCTCGTCGATCGAAAAGTTCCCAGGCGCGTTGTCGGAAGCATAGATCACTCCGAACGTATTTTTCCCGCGACGTCCCGTAAGTTTCGCAGCGATGTCGGGATCGACGATCGCACGCGTATTCACCACATTCATCCCGCTCTGAAAAATATCGATGCGCTCGAGAAAAAATGGCCGCTTTTCCGCAAAGAAAATGGGAAAGCGAACATTTGCCGTGCTAACCGGCGCATCGGCTTCGACCTGCGCGAAGTCAGGATTATAGGCGAAATCCAAGGTCGTAGTAGGCGTGAGGCCGAACTTAACCGTCAGGCCGAAATCGCCCTTTATGTTGTCGTTGACATACCTCCCTGCCGGATCGTTGTTGAATGTGAATCGCGTCCGACGCCCCGTTTGGCTGACGGTGAAGCTGGGATTCAGTTCGAGCTGGCGCGTGGTTTCGATCCCTTCCAGTCCCGTGATCTTGCCCGCGAGATTCAGATAACCGGAGACGCTGCGGTTTCCGGGCATCCAGGAATTGTATTCGTTGTTGTTGTACTTGACGCGTCGAAATATGTGGAGTCCCCAGTGCTTGTTCTTCCCCGCTTCGTAGCGGAGCGATTTGAACGGCACGGCGACTTCGATCGTGAATCCGTCGGCGGTCAATACGCCTTTCGATTCCATCAGGAT
>JAICPV010000016.1 GCA_025929655.1 Pyrinomonadaceae bacterium | reverse complement strand
TTGACGCGATCAAGTGGCAATTCTCGCGGTTGATGAATCTGGTTCCCGGGAACGGGCGCCTGATCTGCGGCGTGGATTCACCTGTCGTTGTCGAAGTCCTCGAACAGATGAAGGGGAAACTTTTTACGACAGTCGAGACTTTCGGGGTTGGACCCGACGCAAAATGGCAGGCAAGAGACATTTCGCTCGAAAAGGACCGAACGCGATTCGGCGTCTACTGCGACGGCGAACTCCGGGGAGAATTCACGACTCGACTCATTGGCGATTTCAATGTCCGTAATTGCCTGGCGGTGATCATCGCCGCCGACGCTTGGGGAATTTCGAAAGAAAAGATTCAGCAGGCCTTCAACACTTTCCAGTCGGTTAAACGTCGAATGGAAGTCCGCGGTGTTGAACGCGGCGTTACCGTCATCGATGATTTCGCTCACCACCCGACAGCCGTCGATGAAACGCTTCGTGCGCTGCGGCAACGATATGCCGACAACCGCCTGATAGCCATTTTCGAACCGCGATCTCGCACTTCCCGGTTATCCATTTTCGAAGACCGGTACAAGGACGCGTTCGTTCACGCCGACCAGGTGATCATCGCCGGCGTCTTCAACGTCGAAGATGCAAAAACCTACGGCGATGTGATGAACGTCGAACGCCTTGTCGCCAACATCGCCGCGACAGGCAAACCGGCAGAGACGCTAGCCGACGCCGACACTATCATCGCAACGCTCGCTCCCGATCTCCGCGATGGCGATGTCGTTGCCGTTATGTCCAACGGCGGATTCGGCGGCATTCACGAAAAGCTTTTGAAAGTGTTAGCCACAGAGAACACAGAGAGCACGGAGGCCGCTCCTTAGTCGACACTTAAAATTTCTGTGCGCTCTGTGAACTCTGCGGCAAATTTGCATCTTGCCTAAATCCTTAAAACAGGGCATACTTTTCAGGATTTTGGCTCTCGCATAGTATCTCGATAGATGCGGATCGTCCGGTAAAAAAGAAGCGGCGCTACTTCGGTTCGGTTAGGAGAGTTGGGTTACGGCTTAAGGAAGCAATTTGAATTTTGAGAGTAGGGCGCGTCGCTGCACTAGACGGAAAGTTTCGATTCGATATTTCCACCTGACCTGCCTTTTCTGCTTCTCTTCACTTTAGGAAAATAGGAAAAAATGAGTAATAAACTTTACGTTGGAAACTTGTCGTTTCGCGTGACAAGTGAAGATCTGCATGAGTATTTTGCCGCGGCGGGAGCGGTCGAATCTGCAAATGTGGTTTTCGACCGTGAGACGGGCCGATCACGCGGGTTCGGGTTCGTGGAAATGGCCTCGGAAGACGACGCGAACAACGCGATCGCCCAGTTCAATGGCCAGGAGTACGACGGCCGAAACATGGTCGTGAACGAAGCCCGCCCGCGCGAGGACCGCGGGGGCGGCGGCGGTGGGGACCGACGCGGCGGTGGGGGCGGAGGCGGCTACGGCGCCGGAAACCGTTGGTAACTGTCACAACCCGCTGCGTGAGCGGCGGGCCAGTGCTGGAATAATTGAAAGCCCGAGATCGTTGATTCGGGCTTTTCGTTTCTAATATCGGCGGTACAAACACTTCCGAACTGGCCACCCGCTTAAGGCACCCCGCTCGCAGGCGGTTCTGACAGATCTCCGTTGTAGTTGGCAAGGTCGACCACGATGTCATCGATAAGGCCCACACGAATAGGATTGGAATTCACTCCGTTCACGACGATCGAAAAAACGAGCTGTTCACCGGACGCGGTCGTCAAATACCCCGATAACGCTGAAACCTGATCGATCGTTCCGGTCTTTCCGCGAACATTTTCCGCGGCCTTCGTTCCCCGGAACCTATTTGTAAGCGTTCCATCAACGCCGCCGATCGTTAATGAATCACGCCATGCCTGCGAGAATCTGCTTTGCTTTCCCATGTAACTGTAAAGCTGAACGATGGCTTCAGGCGTGACCAGATTGTGACGCGACAGTCCACTGCCGTCATGTTGGATTATCCCATCGTCCGGGACGCCGATGCTCTGTAGAAATGCCTTCACCTCGGCGATACCCAGTGTCGCCGAATCCTGCGTACTCTGCCGTCCGTCGGGCGTCGTCCACCTGGCACGCCTATATTCTCCCAGCGTCCAGAGCAGCGTTTCCGTATACATGTTCTGGCTGGGCTTCATAGTCCGCGCGGCTACTACGCTAAGCGGTGCAGATTCGAGTTTCGCGATCTCGGTGTTCATATCGGCGGGGACCTGCGTTTTCAGATTCACCGCGCGGGCCTGTCCGGTTACGACTATGCCTTTGGCTTCCAGGCGTTGTTTTAAATACACAACAAAAAGCTCAGCCGGCCGAGAGAAAGAGACGTACCCGGAAAAGCCCGGATTTCCTGCGGGAAGATTCCCCGTTATCTCGACGATGTTTCGGTCGACCTTTTTTCCGACCGCAAGTGTCCGCGGCGTTCCTGCAGCGGTCGTCGTGCAAAGATTCGTCACACGGACGAGAGGATTGAACGGGATAAACTTCACAGTGCACGGGTAGCCGACCGGCCCCGGAGTGACTGAAACCGTTTGAGCGTTATCATTCAGCGGCAACGCGGATACCTCTGCGCCGTAATAGAACTGAAGGTCGTCCCATTCCCAACTGCCGCTGACGGGATCACCAGTGAAATAGGTTTCGTCGCCGATGATGTCGCCATCGACCCGTTTCACACCCGCTGCAACGATCGCGTCCGCAAGGCGATCAAGCCCTTTGAATTTGTCGCCTTCGTTGAACGTATCCGAAATGGAGACGTCGCCGCGGCCGAAGATGCGGAGCCCTTTAACGACGCCGCTGCTGTCCGGCCCGGACGACGCGTACACGCTCGTGACAAACCTGAAATCCGGTGTCAGCCTCTCGATCGCCGCCGCGACTGTAAAGTTTTTCATGTTCGAGGCGGGCATGAAATACTTTTCGGCGTTCTGCTGAAAGAGTACCTTGCCGGAATTCATCGATACGATCTTCACACCGACCTGCCCCCGGCGGAGCTCGGGACGAGAAAGCCTTTCAGCGATCTTCGAGGTAAGTAACTGGAGCGTCTGCTTCGGAGCGGCCTCGGAGCCGTTCCCGGCCGGAGTAGGGGAGACTTGCGTGGCCGTCTGGGCGAATGTTAACGTCGTCGTCGCGAATACGACGGTGATGAACAACAACGAGCTGAAATGAGTAACGGTCTTCATAATGACAGCGACGATTTTACAGGTATCAGTTCAAATGAAAAAGGACGGCACGCACGTCCGCCCGATTAGATTCAAATGGATTTGGCAGCGTTCTCCGAAAATAACGACTTCATTGCCCCGAAACAAAATTTATATTCGTCACGTGATCGTTTATCGCCATCTGTTTCGGCGTGAACGTGTGCCGCAGTTTCGATGCCGTGATCGTGTAACTTGCCCCGCCCGTAATATTATCGAAACGATAGTAGCCGAATGAATTCGTAAACGCGGTTCGCGGCGGATTGACACCATCGGAAAGCGTGATCTTGACGATGCCGAGTCCGCGCGGCGTGCCCGAAGTGAAAACGCGTCCTGACAGGGTCAGGTTCGACACCGGGTCAGCCGGAGCCAATACTGAAACAGTTATCGGTGACCCCGTCTTGAAGAATCCGACCGCCGCATTCGCCGATATCGGAGGCTTGTTCGAATCAAACCGGAAATTGTACATCGTGCCCCATCGGATGGCATTGGCATTCGGATTCTGTACAAAGGTCTCCGTACTCCACGTCATTGATGAGGCCGCTTGATTCTGCGTCCAAGGTGCGCTGCTGTAACCAGCATTTCCCACGGTCCCGTCGTTCGCCCAGCCCGGATGTTGAGGCGGCGCATGGAATCCGATATCACTCAGCGTGGCACCTGATCCAAGCGGAACGCCGAACGACTGGATCGCCCTGTCAAGGTTCTGGTTGTAAATCGCGTATTCGTAATGCCAAACGCCGGGCGATGTCTGTGTAACCTTATAAGCTATAAATGCGATTCCATCGTCGCCCGGATCGGGCCGTATCTCAACCCGTGTCGAACCGGGCCATGCGTGTATCGCCGGCTGCATCCGGACCGTGGACCCAGAAGTAGTAAAAACAAAAGGATTCCCGCTACTTCCATTTCCGGCCGCAATATTAAAGCGGCGATATGAAGCGTTGTTGTACATGTTGCACTGCGTCGAGTTTGCCTGGCAATGTGCATACTCGTGCGGCGTCACATATTGTGATTCAGCATAGTACGTCGCTCCGGGATTCAATGTTGTGTTCAGATCCGAAACTTCAGTGACAATCCGGTGTGACGTCCCGTTGTGCGAGTGGCCCGTATGGCCGTTGTTCGGCGTCGCAGAGTCGTTTCTCGGAAAGAACCCTGTGAACGGATTGATCCACGCACGGGAGCCTAAACAATTCGAACATCCCGGAACACCTTGACCAGAGTTCAACGCTGCTGAGTAAGGGTCGGAACAGCCCGAACCGAGCCTATTGCCGCCCACACCGTTGCATCCAAGATTGCATATGTTTTCGGTGAGGGCTTGGAATGCATGCTTCACATTCGATTGGCCGATCTGTTCAAAGCGTTCATTATTGGATGCCCCGCCACTCATGCGATACAGGTTTTGCGGAATGACCGGATGGTCATTGGAGGGGTTGGCATCCCAGTTCAAATTCACCGTCCCAAAATTGCAGGAATCCGTCGCTACCGCAAGACCGACCTGCGTCCCGCTGCTGTTCCCGAATTGCGCAAGATCGTAAAGATCGCCCACGACTACGTCAGGGCCCGGAACGCTTCCAGATTCTGCGTTTCCAAGCGCGGGCAGTGTGTTCGCAACTACCTCGCCCTGAGAAAGCTCCGAAACCTCCATCTGTTTCATCGAGGCGTTCAAGGTGAAAATTCCAATGATCGTATTCGCTTCGACTCCGTGGCCGAGCTCACCGGCGAATTCCTTTGAAACAAGCAGCCGGCCTTCGCGAATCGAAAACGAGCGGGTCTGAGGATCGTATTCGAACGTGTGGCCCTCGATATCAAAAAATGTAAAGCTGCTCGCGCCGTCTTTGATCACGAGCTCGCGATCGCCCCAGGCGATCTTTTCGAGAACCAAATTGTTGAGCGATGATGAAAGTTTTGCGGGCAGATGGGAAGGGTTTCCAGAAAGAAGTTGGAGCGTCCCCGGCATCGGGCCGCGGAGTTCGCCGTTGAAAACTTTTATCGTAAAAAGTGAGTCGCCGGATGCATCAAAGCGTATTATTGTCGGTTTCGGGCCCCTCGAATCGAAATTTGTTGAATTTAGCTTGTTCAGGTCCAGATCGAGCGTAACGCTCCCGTTCGCGACGGCCAGCTTTTCCAGAATGTCGCGCTTCGGCTTTACCGGCTGGCTTGATGAGCCCTCCAGGTACGGTCGATAAGCTCCGTAAAAAATGATACTGAGCGGGAGCACGACAACAAAAGCAAACTTCAACATAGGGTGCGATTCAATACGGAAGGGAAATATCTCCCAGGGGGAGATGAGAAAAGGAAACTCGTACTATTACACTATTTGAAGTGTATTTTAATCAAGTCTCATTCGCCGCATGAAGGCCGGTTGCGAAAGTAAGAATAACAGCAGCTCCCGCTCGATCAGCCTCCCGGTGCTGCCATCGACGCCGAACGGCGCACGGAAGCCGCGGACGAACCGGCGGCGTGCCGCCGTACTCATCGCCGTGAATCTGCTCATGGTCGCCCATTTTATTCAGTGGCGATTGATGGGCACGACCGTTTCGCCGATCGAGCCGTCAGAGGCGATGTACACGCTTCAAAACGGTGCGATCACAGCGGGATTCATCTTTTTTTCGCTGGCGATCATCGCCACAATGATCTTCGGCCGCTTCGTTTGCGGCTGGGGGTGCCACATTCTCGCGCTTCAGGACCTATGTGCCTGGCTGTTGAAGCGAATCGGAATGAAGCCACGGCCGTTCCGCTCGCGGTTATTGGTCTTTGTGCCATTGATCGCGGGCCTTTATATGTTCGTCTGGCCGACAGTCATCCGAGCGCTTACCAAACCTCCGGAAGCGCCTTTGATACCGGGCTTTACCAACCATCTCGTTACGACCGAATTCTGGGCAACATTTCCACCATTTTGGCTGGCAGTGCCGTTCCTTTTCATCTGCGGTTTCGTTACCGTGTACTTTCTCGGGTCTAAGGGGTTTTGTACGTATGCGTGTCCCTACGGTGGGTTTTTCGGGGTCGCGGACAAGATAGCGCCGGGACGGATCCGCGTCACCGACGCTTGCAATGAATGCGGCCACTGCACTGCAGCCTGCACCTCGAACGTGGTCGTCCATCAGGAAGTGAAGCAGTACGGCATGGTAGTCGACCCCGGCTGCATGAAGTGTATGGATTGCGTCAGCGTATGCCCGACAGAGGCGTTGTATTTCGGTTTCGGCAAGCCGGCTGCGGCGGTTCAGAAGTCGCTGCCGCGCAGCTATTCACTGACCTGGCCGGAAGAGGTCGCCGCCGCCTTTATTTTTCTAGCGTCGTATCTCGCGGTTTGGGATGTTTACCAGCTTATCCCGATGCTGATGTCGCTTGGTATTGCTTCCGTATCGACGTTTCTCGCAATGCGCGTTTGGAAACTCTACTGGGCATCCGATCTTTCCTTCTACAAATTCAATCTCAAATCGAGCGGCGTGGTAAAGAACGCCGGCTGGGCGTTTCTGTTCTTCGCAACGGTTTGGGTCGGCCTGAACGCGCATAGCGGCTGGATCCGATATCACGAATACTTCGGAGGCGAGGCTTTCCGGAGTTTGCAAATTCCGGACGAATTGGCGTTGGCCCGGATAGATCCCGAACGCTGGCTTTCGGAAAGCGACCGACAATACATTTCGGAAGGGAAACGGCATCTGGGCATCTCCTATGAAGCCGGTTTTCTCAATAATACAGATGCTTTGCCGAAACTTGCGTGGTTCGAATATCTTTCCGGAAACAGCGGGCGGGCAGTCGATCTGTTCGGCACGGCTGCAAAAAATCAAAGCGGGCCCGCCAAAGCCCTGAGCCTTTATTACCGCGGAACGATCCTCAACCGTTTAGGAAATTTCGAGGAAGCTCTAATAGATCTTTCGAATGCTGCATCCGAGAGTAAAGACCTCGTGTCAGCATGGGAGGAGAAAGGCGAATCGCTTTGGAAATTGGGCAGGAAAAGCGAAGCTATCGTCGAATGGACAACGGCAGTTTCGAAAAACGAAAAGCTGGTTCTCGCCAATGCCTTTCTAGCGGCAGCACTCGTTGATGAAATAGCACGATCGGCCGAATTCGAGTCAAAAGCGGCTGCGAATGCGCCGAACGATCCGCTGTTTCATTGGATGATAGGAATGCGGCTGGAAAATCTCGGAATGAAAACACTGGCCGAAAAATATTTCGCGCGTGCCGAGGAGATGAATCCCGCATTCCGACGCGCGCGAAATTAATTCTTATTTACATTTCGAATAACCGCAGTCGCGGCACGAGTCGCACCCCGATGCATGCTCGAGTTGGCCGCCGCATTCCGGGCAGTCGCCAAGCATCGACGACATCGCCGGCTCCGCGTGCATTTCAGCCGCGGTCGCCTTTAGGATCTGCCGCTCGGACGAAGGTAGATTTTTTAATCGGCGGTCAACGACCAATAGACATTCAGCTACAGCTTGCTCGGGCGAGGTCAGCAATCGTTCGTTGAACCAGACCGCATGCGTGCCCGTGACCTTATTCAGACTGCGGGCGACCTCGATAACCTCAAACCCGCCGCGGAGCATCTTCGACGCAAGCAGGCCGACACCTGCGCTGATCGGGCCAGCGACAAATACTTCCAAAATCCTCTCGCCGTCGTGGTTGACAGTTACGTAAAGATTCTGGTTCTCGAAAGGGATGCGCCACGTCGAGCCTTGAAGCTCGCGCGGCCGCTCGACGCGAGCGGAAGTGGAGGAAAAGAGGAGTTCGGGAGTTGGGGAGATCGATTCGCTCGCCTCCTCGACTCCTTTTCTTCCCGAATTCTCTTCCTTCTTCATCGTGTTCAAAACCTGACCCTCGCGGCTGCCGTCGCGGTAATAACTAACCGCTTTGCATCCGAGTTTTCGGGCAAGGTGGTAAAGCTCGTCGACGGACTCGACCGTATCGTCGTTCGAACCGTTGCAAGTTTTCGATATCGAGTTGTCGACGTGTTTCTGCGCGGCGGCAAGCACCTTGACATGCTGGTGCGAATCGATCGCCATGGCTGAAATGAACGTTTCGGGCAATTCGTTTTCATGCTCTACAACGTACTTGGCAGCTTCGCGGATGGAGTCTTCGTTCGTTTGGTCGACGTCGATCCCTAATGCTTCCGCTGCCACGGAATGCACGTAAGTGCGTGTGCCCAGCGTGTCCTGCCGAACGTACGCCCATGAAAAATTCGGTTCAATGCCGGAAGATGTTTCTGCCACGAGGGAGATGGTGCCGGTCGGGGCGATCGTTGTGACCTCATAGTTGCGGGGCGTAAGCGGCACATCGCGAGGAATGCCTACATCCTCGTAAAGGAATTTCGTGTATTGGTCGCGGTTTGGCTCCAGCTCCGGGAAAACGCCCTTCGAATTACCGAGTCGAAGGGATTCCATCCACGCTTCTCGCCGGATGAAGCCCATCACCCTCTCCATCAGTTCGAGAGATGCGTCGCTACCATAAACGATGCCGAGCTTAAGGCACAGGTCCGCGAAGCCCATAATACCCAGACCAACCGGCCGCGTCCGTTTGACGACATCGTCGATCTCCTGAAGCGGGAAGTGGCCGGCATCGACGACGTTGTCGAGGAATCGCGTGCAGAGATGGGTAACTCGAGCCAATCGCTCCCATTCGATGTCGCCGGCGTCGTGGAATTTCGCAACGTCGATCGATCCAAGATTGCAGGAGTTATTGAAATGCAGCTGCTGCTCGCCGCACGGGTTGCACGCGTAGATCGGCCCCATCGAGTCCATCATTTGATTGTGACGATTCACTTCGTCGATGAAAATGATGCCGGGCTCGGCGTATTTGTGGGCCGACGCGATTATGCGGTTCCAAATATCCGAAGCGAGCACCATCCCCGGCATCGGGGGTTCTTCGACCGTGCAGTCTGAAAGATTGGCCGATTCAAAAGAAAGCTTGTCGGCGAATGTCGCGGTCGAGCCATTCGGCTTTCGATAGACAACATAGTCGCTTCCGGTTAGCGGGTCGTGAACGGGCTGTTGCCACGGCTCGCCGTTGAATTCGGTCTGAAACCAGGTCCCGCTGTCGACCGCGTCCATGAACATATCGGTGACGGTGACCGATATGTTGAAATTCGTAAGGCTTGTCTGGTCGTTTTTCGCGTGGATGAATCGCAGAATGTCCGGGTGCGTGACGGCGAGAATGCCCATGTTCGCTCCGCGTCGAACACCGCCCTGCTTCACGACCTCGGTGGTCTGATTGACGATATTCATGAAGCTGACCGGTCCGCTGGCAACACCTCTTGTGGAGTTCACCATCGATCCCGCCGGCCGCAAAAATTCATATGTCATCCCGGTCCCGCCGCCGGTCTGATGGATGATCGCAACATTCTGCGCGTGTTCCATTATCCCCTCGATCGAGTCGGGCACATTCAAAACAAAACAAGCCGCAAGCTGGCCTTTTGGTTTACCGGCGTTCACCAGACAGGGCGTATTGGGAATGAATTCACGCGCGAGCATCACCGCCGACATCTCGGAATAAAACTCTTTGCGCTCGGCAGGATCGGCTTCGACGGACGACACATGGCCGACAACACGCCGCACGATATCTTCCCACGTCTCGATCGCCTCGCCGTTCTCGTCCTTCATCGAGTAGCGCTTAGCCACCACCTTGCGAGCATTCAATCCAAGCGGTTTGAACTCGATCCCGCGGGCTGTCGCGGTTCCGTTTTTTCCGTTTTTTGGGCTAAGAGTCCCTGACGGGGATTGTTCGATGACGTTACTCATTTGGTGGTTCTCCTGGTCTGCGGGTCGCGAACTTTTGCCGATGAATTAACTTAATTTTAACATTTTCGACAGTGATACATAAGTTCCGGTGTGAACTTGACGGTTCGATGTTTTCTGGGATCTTCCGCCGGCCCGGCGAGCAAGAATGTGACAACAATAAACCCAAACTGCGAGCCATGTCAACATGATTTTTACACAATATCTTGTGGTTACTGTATTCGAGGCAACAATAGGGTCCATAAATTAGCGGATCCGTTAATTTTGGCGTTTCATCAGCCGAAACATTGACTTTCCGGCACTGGTTCCAGAACACTGTTAGTGATGGACACACTTTTACATGCCACCGCTGCCGGCGGCGACATTCGTGTTTTGGCGGCAATTACGAATGAAATTACTGCTGAAGCGATAAAGCGACATGAAACATCTCCGACGGTTTCCGCTGCCCTGGGGAGAATGCTGACGGGAACGCTTTTGCTCGGCGCGACGCAAAAGGAATTCGATCGCTTAACGGTGAAAATCGAGTCTGACGGCCCGGTCGGCGGGATCACATGCGAGGCGACCAACTCGGGAACCGTCAGAGGTTACGTAAAGAACCCTGTTGCGGAACTTCCAGCGAACGCGGACGGCAAGTTTGACGTCGGCGGGATCGTCGGAAAGGGGACTTTTTACGTTATCCGTGAATCGGGCTTCGATATCGGACTGCGCCCCGAGCCCTATGTCGGCTCGGTCCCGGTCGTTTCTGGGGAGATCGCGGAAGATTTCGCTTACTATCTTGCGAAATCCGAACAGGTCCCGTCCGCGGTAATGCTAGGTGTTCTGTTGAAAAGCTCGGAACCCTTCGTTGCCGCTTCCGGTGGCGTAATGGTGCAGATGATGCCGGGGGCCAATCCGCATATCATCACGATGGTCGAGGACACGATCGCCGATGCTCCGCATCTAACATCTGTCATCGAGAATTCAGGTACGGCCGAAGATTTGATCCGTTTGGCGCTGGGCGAGATACCATATGAAATTCTGGAAGTACGCGACGTTTCATTCAAATGCACCTGCTCGCAGGAAAGGGCTATCGGAATGCTCGAGGCATTGGGGCGCGACGAGATCGTTTCGATGATCGCGGAAAACAATGGGGCGAAGATGAACTGCGGGTTTTGTAATGCTGTCTATACCTTTGACGAGAATGAACTTGCCACGCTCTTGAATTGATCCGCACTATTTCCTGATCATCACCGGCTGCGTCCACGCGGCTTTGCCATTTGACTCAAGGATCTTGACCCGAACATAACCTTCATCGCCGCGTATCTTATAAGTGGCCGGACTCTCCATCGATTCGGCCAAGACTCTTCCGCCACGGCCGATGAATTGAATGATGTATTTGCTCCAGCGTTCGTTCTTTACGGCAACGGCGATCGAATTCTTATCAGCAGAATAGCTTTCGAGTTCCACACCCGTTGAAGCATAGAAATCGCCGCGGTCCAAAGCCGCAGCGATCGCCTTTTGCGATAACTCGGCTGCATTGACCATCACCCACGCGTGTCCAGGCGTTGGCTGCTTTCGGTCGCCGAGTTTTTTAACGGTATGGACATCGTCCGACGCCACGCCGAATATCAATTTACCGCTGGTAAGCACTGCATCCCACATACTTTCGACGCTAGGTGAACCGCCGCCGCCGAGATTGTTAACAAGAGGATGGCCGTTAAAGATCTCGATAAGATTTACGTTCTTCAGCTGCGATATTTCAGCGGCTGAAAGTGCCCAGCCGAAATTAGGGTGATTTACCTGTGGCACTCCGCCGGACTTTCGGACAGCGTCTATATTAAGCTGTAAATTTTTAACAGGCGAGGTCCCGCGATTGGGCATTATCACGGAGCTTATGTTCAGGGCATTTACGTGATATGGCTTGCCGCCGGTCCTGTCGGTGATCTCTTGTGCTGTGAACACGGCGAATTCGTCCACAACGCCCAACGAACGATTGAGTTCATCAACCGGCGTTATAGTCTCGTGATCGGTGATGAATAGGAAGTTGTAGCCGTTTTCCTTGTACCATTTTGCTACTTCTTCGGGCGTAGAATCGCCGTCGCTTCGAAGCGTGTGCGCGTGAGTATTGCCCTTGTACCACCTTTTGGCGGATGCTGGTTGGCCGAAACCGACAAGCGGCAGAAGCAAAATAAAAACAAGCGCGGAGATCAGCGTCAGGCGAAATTGATCCATTAAGTTTTGATCTGGTGATAATCGTGATCGAAATAAATGAGCGGTTCGCCGCCTCGCGCATTCACGCTTTCGACGAGGCCTACGAAGATCGAATGGTCGCCGCCGTCGAGCGAATGGCGGAGCGTGCATCGCAATGTTGCGATCGCATCGGTCAGCACCGGCACGCCGTCTTCATTCAATGTGTGTTTCACCTCGCCAAACTTCTCTTCCAAACGCGACGCGAAATGCTCGGACACATTACTTTGCGAAGAGGCGAGTATGTTTACAACGAATGCACCCGATTCCCCGAATGCATAATGACTGCCCGTGGTTTTTTCGATACAAATCAGTACCATCGGCGGCTGAAGCGAAACGGAGCAAAACGATGACACGGTGATGCCGTGGCGTTTGCCGTTTGCATCGCGGGTCGTCACTACGGTAACGCCGCTTGCGAATTGCGACAGGGCTGAACGAAATTCTTCCGGGGATGCAGGCATTCGATTCTGAAATTATTACATCGATCAACCGCTTCGCAAGAACGCTTGTTTTGGATTTGGTACCGCATACCCGATAATCGACGCTCGATGAGCGAATTGTCAGAATTTTTTGCCTCCGTTTCGATTACGGTCGATAAGAAACTCGAGGAAGTATTCGCCGAGCAAAAGACAAGCGCTTCCGAGCGTTTGGACGAAGCGATAAGGTGGAGCATTTTCGCGGGCGGAAAGCGGTTTCGCCCGGCGCTTATCTTCGCGTCGGGCCGCACTTTTGGCGTAGACGAAGCGAAGCTTTCGAGAACGGCCGCGGCGGTTGAAATGGTCCACACCTATTCGCTGATACACGACGACCTGCCGGCGATGGACGATGACGACATACGACGGGGCCGAGAGACCTGCCATAAAAAATTCGGCGAGGCGACCGCTATCCTCGCTGGGGACGCGCTCCAGGCACTCGCCTTCGAAGTAATTTCCAAAGACGAAACACTAGCTGTTGAAATACGTCTTAAGTTGATCGCAGAGTTGTCGGAAGCGGCAGGCAAGATGGTGATCGGTCAGCAACTTGATCTTTCTGCCGAAGGCAAAGAGGTCACGCCCAGCGGCGTGAGTGAGATACACGCCTGCAAGACAGGCGCGTTGATCACCTTTTCGGCACGGGCAGGAGCGTTGATCGCCGGCCTCGACGAATCTCGAATGACCGGCATTACTCATTACGGAGCACGGCTGGGTCTTTTGTTCCAGATATCGGACGACATACTCGACGTAACCGAATCCTCGGATATCCTGGGAAAGACCGCTGCGAAGGACGTTTCGGCTAACAAAGCGACGTATCCCAGCGTCTATGGTCTAGACGAATCCCGCGAATTACTTCAAAAAGTTTATCGAAACACGCTCGATGCGCTGGAGATGTTCGACGTGCCGACCGATCACCTGGCCGAGTTGGCGCATTATGTCAAGAATCGGCGTTCGTAGTGAACGAACTTGACTTGGAAATGGCGATTTTCTACGATAGCAGTTCGCTCTTTTTCAGGAACGAGCGAGCATTTTTTGACAATTTTGCGGGTACGAGTGCCCAATAAAGATTCTTTGCTAAGTTTTCCGGGCACGTACGTCAATTGGTAGACAGCCTCCCTTACAAGGAGGAAGTTAGGGGTTCGAGTCCCTTCGTGCCCACCAATTAAATTTCAAATTTCAAATTTGAGATTTGAAAATTGCGGGGTCGTAGTTCAGTTGGTTAGAACGCCAGCCTGTCACGTTGGAGGTCGCGGGTTCGAGCCCCGTCGGCCCCGCCAATTTCCAGATCCGCCGTACTTGACGAACAGGTCGAACGGCTTACTGTAAGTCGGACAAAGAGTTCCGCGATCGAACGTGCAGTTCGATAGCACCGTTTCGAGCAGGCGGCGCTGTTC
>JAICPV010000403.1 GCA_025929655.1 Pyrinomonadaceae bacterium | reverse complement strand
TATTCGGCTGGGATAAGCGGGGTGGTCGTTCTGACCGCCGCGTATCTTGCCCTTTATTTTGCGAGCGGCAATTGGCTTTGGTCGCTGCAAAGCTGGCAGACGTACACCGCGATCTGGAACACGTCGTTCGTGCTTTGGATCGGACTGCTTTTTTACCTTCGCGGAAAACAGAGGAGTAAAGATTGGTCGATCGCTTTTGCTGTGGGTTTCTTTTTAGCAGCGTTGGCGTGGGCCGTCCCGCAATACTGGAGCCTCGCACTTGTTTACCTTCACCCGTTAGTCGCAATGTGGTTCCTGGAAAGGCAGATCCGACGCACGAAACCCGAATGGCTACGGACTTATCATTGCTGCCTTTTGTCGATACCGATCTTTCTTTTGATCTTATGGACCGCGCTTGCCGGCCGGCCAAACCTCTCCGAAGAAACGAATCTTTTCTGGCGGATCAATCAGCACGCGGGAAGCGAGATCCTGCCGTCGATCTCAAGTCATGTGCTCGTCGCCACGCACGTATTTCTCGAATCGATACATTATTTCGTGTGGCTACTTTTGATACCGTTGGTTGATAGCCGAGCGCTACCTTGGCGATTGAAAGATGTGCCCTTGTTTTCGAATGCGAATGGCATCCCTCGCGTTTTTGCAGGTTTTCTGATCGTCAGCTTGGCGATCACCTTCGCACTTTGGTTCGGGTTTGCCACCGATTACACAACTACGCGCGACATCTATTTCGCCTTCGCGATCGGGCACGTGCTGGCGGAGTTTCCGTTTTTGGTTAAGATGCTTTAAATGCGGAGGCCCGCAGGTCGGCAAGGCTGTAATTGTCTAAGCAAGGTACGCGGTCGACGTGAACAGTCATCGAAACTCACGTTGGAGGTTACGCCCTTGCTTACGCGCGGGCTTCTGCAATCAACTACAGTCCACCGCAGCTGGCACTGACTTATGTCCCTGTCTTCTGAAGTTCTTTGGTATTTTCTGCCTTTCGGTTATCTCCTGACGATACTGATCGAGACGCCGATCTTGCTTCTCGGCCTATCGCCCAAACTCTCATCTGGACAAAAGCTGCTCTGCGGCATCTGGTTGACGGCCTGTACGTATCCGATCGTCGTGCTGGTTCTGCCGACGTTAATGTACGGGTTCGAGCGGTGGCAGTATCTCGTGGTCGCAGAAATATTTGCACCGGTGGCAGAGTGCTTCATTTTCTGGCTGGCGTTTCGAACTAACGAAATATTCGGTGCTTCCCATTGGACACGCAGTTTCGCCGCGATCATCGTCGCCAATCTCGCGTCGTTCGGTGTCGGCGAAATATTCAATGCATACGGCTGGTTCGGCCTATTTTGATTTAACGCAAAGCCGCAGAGACGCTAAGATTCATGATTGTGCGTGCGTCGCGACCCAATGATCAACGAGCAACGATCAACGAACATTCGCTTCGGATAACAGAGATCTTTCTCTCCATCCAGGGCGAGTCGTCGCATGCCGGTCGGCCGTGCTCGTTTGTGCGGCTGACGGGCTGCCCGATGCGCTGCGTCTGGTGCGACAGCGAGTACACGTTCACCGGCGGCGAGAAGATCGCATTCGAAGATATTATCGAAAAGCTCGAAACATTCGGCTGCAACCTCGTCGAGATCACGGGCGGTGAGCCGCTCGCGCAGAAGAATGTTTTTCCGTTCATCAGTACGCTCTGCAATCGCAATTACGAAGTTCTGATCGAGACCGGAAACTTCGTGTCCACCGAAGAGGTTGACACCCGCGCTTCCATAATCCTTGATGTCAAATGCCCGGCGTCGGGTGAATCTGAACGAAACCATTGGGACAATCTAGCAAGACTTCGGCAGGCGAAGGACGAGGTGAAATTCGTCGTCGCGAACATGGAAGATTGGGAATATGCGAAAAAGATCATTGCCGAGTACAACCTGATCGGACGTACCAAAGCGGTCCTGATCTCGCCGGTCCACGGCATTGCGAATCTGCCGGAGCTTGCCGAGGCAGTTGCAGCGAGCGGGCTGAAAGTGCGTTTGAATCTGCAGCTGCACAAATACATCTGGGGCGCCGATGCTCGAGGAGTTTAAGAAAGAAGTTTCCCGCAAAGCCGCGAACACCGCAAAGGTATTGAAAGCAGCACATTTTGATAATTTTGGCGGGCCGGTTCGACCTGTTGGTACTAGAATTCAGCACTTTGCGTCCTTTGCGTCTTTGCGTCGAAGATTTCACGCAAAGCCGCCAAGGCCGCAAAGAAACTTGAAGAATGAAACAAAGAAGCACTGCTGTATGTCTCGTATCCGGCGGCATGGATTCGTGTGTTACCGCGGCGATCGCTAATTCCGCAAACGATCGGCTTGCGTTTCTACATGTCTCCTACGGCCAGCGGACCGAGGCGAGAGAGCGAAGGGCGTTTAACGACATTGCAGATTTCTATGATGTCAGAGATCGGCTCGACATCTCGATCGAGCATCTCGCAAAGATCGGCGGGTCGTCGCTGACGGATGAAAAAATTAAGGTGGCCGAAGCTGATCTGGAATCGAAAGAAATACCGTTGAGCTACGTTCCGTTTCGCAATGCGAACATGCTTTCGATCGCGGTGAGCTGGGCGGAGGTGATCGGAGCGGGCGCGATCTACATCGGCGCGGTTGCGGAAGATTCGAGCGGATATCCCGACTGCCGGCCGGAGTTTTACGAAGCATTTCAGAGAACGATCGACACCGGAACCAAACCCGATACGCAAATCGAAATCCGCACGCCGATCATTCATCTTTCAAAGGCTGAGATCGTTAAAAAGGGAATCGAGCTAAACGCACCGCTGCATCTCACGTGGTCGTGCTATCGGAATGAAGAACTAGCATGTGGCACCTGTGATTCCTGCGCGCTGCGGATACGAGGATTCGAACGTGCAGGAGCCAAAGACCCCATCCCATATTTGAAAAATAGCTATTAGCTAACAGCTGTCAGCTATTTTTTCCAAACGGCCGCGATCCGTTCAACTTAACTTCCTCTTAGCCGGTTCAGCGCATCGAAAGGGCATTGCGCGAGATGTT